>JAUVWK010000097.1 GCA_030604165.1 Alphaproteobacteria bacterium
CTGAGCCGCCAGGAACGCCTCAAGGGCGTGCTTGCGGCCGATCCGGAAACGGCGTCTTGGATTCAAGAGGACCGGCGGTTCAGCAACTACAAGCTGCTCCAGTTCTGCGACACCTTGGCGCTCTATTTCAACCTGACCCACGAGGAAGCCCGCACTGAAACCTCGTTTGCGAACGTGCCGGCGGACCTGGGCGACGACGTAACCGTCGCGGTGCAGCCGCGCGGCGGCGGCACCTACAGCCTGGCGCCCTATCCGTTTCGCGACGACGGGTTCGAGGCCTATTTCGAAGGGCGCTATCTCGAGCCGTACGCGCCGGACGCGGAGCCCGACTTGGCCGACGTCATGCGCAATACCCCGGTGGAGCGGCAGACTATTCGCCTCGTGGCCGGCTGAGGCGGCGGCGCAGCCTTAACGCGGCGCGAGCGGCGTGAGCCAGGCCGCGAAGCTTTCGCCGATGGTTTCTCGGTCTGCTCCAGCGCGCAAAAGCAGCGTCAGCAGAAGCCGCGCCTTGAGTCCGTCGAGCCAGCCCGCGCCGATCAGCCCGCGCCGCAGCAGGTCCATCTCGGAGCCCGGGAAATCGTAAGTTCGGCGCTGGGTTTCGCCGCGCCCGGTGCGCGAGGCGAAGACCACCGGGATGTGCCGCAGCGCCTGTTCCAGCTTGTCGGCGATCGCGGCCGGCACGTGGCCGCCGCCCGTGGCCTCGAGCACGAGACCGCCATAGCCGGCCTCGAGCACCTGGTCGATGAGCCGCCCATCGTCGCCGAGGGTGACCGTCAGAAGCGCGACCGAGGCGTCGCCGGGTGCGGCCGGCAGGGCGATCGAATAACGCTCGGCCGGGCGCAGCAGAATGCGCGGCGTGCCTTCGGCGATCCAGCCGATCGGCCCCACCGGCGTCGAGCGGAAGGCCGCCGGGCTATTGGTGTGGCTTTTCTGGACATAGCGCGCGGCGTGAATGTCGTCGTTCATGACCACCATGGCGCCGAGGCCGCGCGCCGCCTCGTGCACCGCGACGCGGACCGCGTTCAACAGGTTCGCCGGCCCGTCCGGTCCCGCCATGGTGGGGTTGCGCATGGCGCCGGTGATCACCACCGGCCCATCGGCAGTCACGATACGATCGAGCACGAAGGCGCTCTCTTCCATGGTGTCGGTGCCCTGGGTGACGACCACGCCGCGCGCGCCGCCCTCGAGCCGGGCGGTGATTTCGCGGGCCAAGGCGAAGAGATCGTCGAAACCGATCTCCGGGCTCGGCAATTGGCGAAACGAGGCGGCCTCGACCGTCGCCACCTCGGCGAGCTGGGGCACGGCGGCCACCAGCATCTCGGCCGTCAAGCCGGGCGCCACGCCGGCGCCGCCCTTGTCGGCCATGGCGATGGTCCCGCCCAGCGACAGCACCACCACGTTCGGCTTCATGTCGGCTTCATGTCGGCTTCATGGGCTAGTGCCCCAGGTTCAGCCGTCCTGCTTCAGATCGACGATCACGGCGGCCAGAAAGCGGGCGGCCTCGCCGCCGCTGACGGCGCGATGATCGAAGGTCAGCGAGAGCGGCATCATGCGGCGCACCGCGGGCTTGCCGTCGATGGCCACCACCTCGGCCACGATGCGCCCGACGCCGAGGATCGCGACCTGCGGCGGCACCACCACGAGCTGCGCATAGCGGCCGCCGAACATGCCGAAGTTCGAGAGCGTGAAGGTTTGGCCGCGCAGCTCCTCGAGCGGCACGGTGCGGGCCTCGACGTCCGCCTTCATGGCCTCGAGGCCGCGGCGCAGGTCGGCGGCGGCGCGCTTGCCGACATCGCGCAGGATCGGCACGAACAAGCCGTCGCCGGTATCGGCGGCGATGCCGAGATCGACATGCTCGTGCAGCCGCCGCCCCTCGCCTTGACTGTCGTACCAGGCATTGAGCGAGGGCTCCGCCTTGCAGGCCGCGACGATAGCGCGAATCAAGCGTATCGTGATGTCGGTGTCGAGCGGCCAATGCTCGACATCGGCGAGATCGGTCACCGTGGTCGGCACCACCTCTTCGCGCGAGCGGGTCATGTTGCGCGCCATCGCCCGGCGCACGCCGCGCAAGGGCTCGAGCGGGCCGGCCTCCGCCAGGGTTTTGGCCGCGCGCTCGACATCCTGCGCACTGACCGTGCCGCCCCCTCCGGTGGCGTCGACCACGGAGAGATCGACGCTCAAACGCCGCGCCAGGGCGCGCACCGCCGGTGTCGCCTTGACCGCGGCCCCGCCCGTCGCCGGCGCGGCGAGCGGCGCGGCGCTGCCGCGCGCTTCGGTCGGCTGCTCGGCGGCTATGGTGCCGACCACGGTGCCGGCGTCGGCGGGCTCGTCCCCGCCCTCGCCGAACTCCACCAGCGGCTCGCCGATCTCGATGATGTCGCCGGGCGCGCCCATGAGCCGGGCGATGCGCCCGGACTGCGGCGACGGGATTTCGACCACGGCCTTGTCGGTTTCGACGGAAACCAAGGGCTGGTCCGCAACCACCTTGTCGCCCGCGGCAACGTGCCAGGTGACGATCTCGGCCTCCTGCAGGCCCTCGCCCAAATCGGGCAGATTGAACGTATTCATGCGTACTCCAGCGCCCGCCGCGCGGCGGCGACGATGCGTCCCTCACTCGGCATGTACCATTGCTCCAGTCGCAGCAGCGGCATGACGGTGTCGTATCCGGTCACCCGCTGCACCGGCGCCAGCAGCGAAAGCAGGCCTTCCTCCGCCAGCCGCGCCGCGATCTCCGCGCCCCAGCCGCCGGAGAGCGCCGCCTCGTGAACGATGACGCAACGCCCGGTCTTCTGCACCGAGGTCAGGATCTGGTCCATATCCAACGGCTTCAGTGTGGCCACATCGATCACCTCGGCGCCGATGCCCTCGTCCGCCAGGGTCTCGGCGGCGGCGAGCGTTTCCATGGTCATCGCGCCCCAGGTCACCAAGGTGACGTCGCCGCCTTCGCGCAAGGTGAAACAGCTATCGAGCGGCAGCGCGCGGCCGTCGTCGGCGACCTCTTCGCGAACCGCGCGATAGATGCGCTTGGGTTCGAGAAAGATCACCGGGTCCGGATCGCGGATCGAGGCCAACAGCAGGCCGTAGGCGTGTGACGGCGAAGACGGGATCACCACGCGCAGACCCGGGATATGGGCAAACATCGCTTCCGTGCTTTCGGAGTGATGCTCGGGCGCGCGGATGCCGCCGCCGAAGGGCGCGCGCATGACCATCGGGCAGGTCAGCCGCCCGCGCGTGCGATTGCGCATGCGCGAGGCGTGGCTCACGATCTGATCGAGGGCGGGGTAGATGAACCCCATGAACTGAATCTCGGCGACCGGTTTGAAGCCCTGGGCGGCGAGCCCCACCGCGACGCCCGCGATCAGGCCTTCGGCCAGCGGCGTGTCCATCACCCGCGCCGCGCCGAAGCGCGCCAGGAGCCCGTCCGTCGAGCGAAACACGCCGCCGTCGAGGCCGACGTCCTCGCCGAACACCAAGACCTCCGCGTCGTCCGCCATGGCCTTGGCCAGCGCCATGTTGACCGCCTCGACGAGAGTCACCTCAGCCATTGCCCTTGGCCTCCGCGATCAGCGCCGCGGCCTCTTCGATCAGCGCCGCGCGCTGCTTGGCCAGGCTCGGCGGCAGCGTGGCATAAAGATGATCGAACATCGCTTCCGGCGGCTCCGGCGGCGTGGCGAGATAGGTTTCGGCCGCCGCGTCGACCTCCTTCGCGCAGGCCGCGATCAGCGCCTCCTCGTCGCCCTTGCTCCAGACCCCGGCATCGGCGAGATAGCGGCGCAGCCGCGCGATCGGCTCTTCTTTCCAGTGCCGGCTGACGCTCTCGTCGTCGCGGTAGCGCGTGGCGTCGTCGGCGGTGGTGTGATCGCCGAGGCGGTAGGTCAACGCCTCGATCACGTGGGGCCCGCCGCCGGCGCGCGCCTTCTCGAGCGCCTGGCCGGCCGCGTGGCGCATGGCGATGAGATCGTTGCCGTCGACCTGCTCGGCCGGGATGCCTGCGGCAAAGGCCTTCTGCGCCAGGGTCGCGGTCGCGGTTTGCGCCTCGCGCGGTACTGAAATGGCCCACTGGTTGTTGGTGATCATGAACAGCACCGGCAGTTGCCAGACGCCCGCCAGATTGAGCGCCTCGTAGATGTCGCCCTTCGAGGTCGCGCCATCGCCGAAGCAGCAGACCACGGCACGCGCCTCGCCACGCAGCTTGAACGCCAGCGCCACGCCCGTGGCGTGCGGCGCCTGCGTGGCCACGGGAATGCAAACCGGGAAATCCTCGCGCGGGCCGGCGAAGTCGTGACCGCGCTCGTCGCCGCCCCAGCACAGAAACATCTCGACCAGCGTCACGCCGTGCAGCAACTGCGCGCCCGGCTCGCGGTAGGTCGGCAACAGCACGTCGCCCGGCTGCATGACGCTGCCGAAGCCCACCGAGACCGCCTCCTGGCCAAGGCACGAAGCATAGGTGCCGAGCCGCCCGGTGCGCTGCAACGCGATCGCCTTGGCATCGTAGGTGCGGGTCAAAACCATGGCCCGGTAGTCGGGGATCAGCGCGGAGGCATCCTGCGCAAAAGCCGGCACCGGAACGATGGCCCGACCCTCCGGGTCGAGAAACCGGGTATAGGGAATATCGAACGCGGCGGGCTTGCTCACGACGGCTCCGACGCCCCTGTAGCCATGTGGTGGCTCGTGAATCCGCTTTGAACCGCGTTACCCGGCCGGCAACGCGGAGCACCATGTCGTCGGTGCGAATGACGATCGTACAATACCCGCCCTCGTCCGCGCTCGCCAGATCGCCGCTCGCGGTGGCGCGCGACTCGTTGGTGGCTGGGCGCGAACGCGCCGCACCGCGCCGGCGATGGGGTCCGAGCCGGCGCCCGCGCAGCGCCGATTGCCGGGCGACTCGGCGCGGCGCATCTGTTCAGCCGCCGGCGCGCGAGTTATCCTGGATCGAAACGTTCGGCGGAGTTTGGCCCGGATGCAGCCCGTTCTCGCAGCCGCCCTCGACTATGCCCGCCGCGGCTGGTCGGTGATCCCGATCCGCCCGCAGGAAAAGCGGCCGCTGATCGCCTGGGAGCCCTTTCAGCACAAGCGCGCCGAACCAGACCAGATCACCGCGTGGTTCGAGCGCACGCCCGACGCCAATATCGGCGTCGTGACCGGTGCCGTATCCGGCCTGGTGGTGCTGGACGTGGACCCGCGCCACGAGGGCGAGGACAGCCTGGCCGCGCTCGAAGCCCTCCATGGCGCGTTGCCGCACACCATCGAGGCCCTGACCGGCGGCGGCGGACGGCACGTCTACTTCGCGCATCCGGGCGGCAGTGTACGCAACCGCGTGGGTCTCGCGTCGGGCATCGATCTGCGCGGCGACGGCGGGATTATCGTCGCGCCACCCTCGATTCATCCCTCGGGCCGCGCCTATGCCTGGGAGGTTTCGCACCATCCGGACGACACGGCGCTCGCACCGCTGCCCGCCTGGCTCGCGCAGATGGCGCGCGATACCGAGGCACAGCGCGGCCATCCGATCGCCTATTGGCACCGCCTGGTCACACAGGGCGTGGCCGAGGGCGAGCGCAACAACAGCATCGCCGCGCTCACCGGACACCTGCTGTGGCGCGGCGTCGACGCCAAGGTGGCGCTCGACCTGCTTTTGTGCTGGAACGCCGAGCGCTGCCGGCCGCCGCTGTCGGCCGACGAGGTGGCGCGCACCGTCGCCAGCATCGAAAAGCTGCATAGCCGGCGCCAATGAGCCAGGTCATTGTCGCGCGCGGCCCGCCTCATATGGTGGTGACGCACCCCCGCCCCGAGCCATCCGGGAGACAACGGTGAAACAACGGCCCAAGACCAAGGGGCAGCCGCCGCACCGCCTGTGGCACGCCATAGCCGCGGTCGAGGCCCTGGCGGCGCTCGGCACCAGCGCCGAGGGCCTGAGCGACGGCGAGGCGGCGGTGCGGCGCGCGCGCTATGGCGCCAATCGATTGCCCCGGCCGCGCCGACCCGGCCTCGCCCTCGTCTATCTCAAACAATTTGCCAGCCCACTGATCTACTTGCTGCTCGCCGCCGCCGCGGCCTCGCTTTTGCTCGGCGAGTTCATGGACGCGGCCTTCATCTTCGCCGTGCTTCAGTTCAACGCGCTGATCGGGACGATTCAGGAGTGGAAGGCCGAAACCAGCGCCGCAGCGTTGCAGTCGGCTGTTCGCACCTGGGCGGTGGCGCTGCGCGACGGTCGGCCGCGGCGGCTGGACGGCATCGAGCTCGTGCCCGGCGACGTGGTGCTGCTGGAATCGGGGGCGCAGGTGCCCGCCGACATGCGGCTCGTCGCGGCGCAAGACCTGCAAGTGGACGAATCGCTGCTCACCGGCGAATCGCTGCCGGTAGAAAAGGACGCCGACGCCGTCTTGCCCGAGCAAACCCCGTTGAGCGACCGTCGCAATTTGATTTTTGCCGGCACCACGGTGCCGCGCGGACGCGCCCGCGGCGTGGTCGTACGCACCGGACTCGTCACCGAGGTGGGACGGATCGCCCAGGCGCTGACGAGTGGACCGCGCGCCGCGCCGGCGCTGATCGTGCGCATGCGGCGCTTCGCCCGGATCATCGCCTACACCGTGCTGGTGGCGATCGTGGTGCTCGCGGCCGCTGAGCTGGCGCGCGGAACGCCCATCGCGGAAATCTTTTTCATCGCGGTCGCGCTCGCCGTCGCCGCCATCCCCGAGGGGCTGCCGGTGGCGATCACGGTGGCGCTCTCCGGCGCGACCAGCCGCATGGCGCGCCGCAACGTGGTGGTGCGGCTGTTGCCCGCCGTCGAAGGGCTCGGCAGCTGCACTCTGATCGCGAGCGACAAGACCGGCACGCTGACCTGCAACGAGCTCACGGTGCGCCGGCTGTTTCTGCCCGAGACCGGCGAGGTGGAGGTCTCGGGCGAGGGCTATCGCCCGCTCGGCGAACTGACGCGAGGCGGCGCGCCCTTGGACGAGGCGGCGCGCGCGCGGGCGCGGCGACTGGCCGTTTCCGGCGCGCTCTGCAACGAGGCGAGCTACCATCTGGGAGACGACGGGCGGGTACAGCATCTCGGCGATACCGTAGACGTGGCCTATCTGGCATTGGCCGGGAAGCTCGGACTCGTGCGTGAGGCTTTGCTCGCGGACGAACCGCAAGTGGGCCAGGTGCCATTCGAATCGCAGCGTCGTTATGCGGCGAGCTTCCACCAGCGCGACGGCGCCATCGTCGCCCACGTCAAGGGCGCGGCGGAGACAATTCTGCCCATGTGTCGCGGTGCCGACCGGGCCGCCGTCGCCGACGCTGTCGAACGCCTCGCCGAGAGCGGCTATCGCGTGCTGGCGGTGGCCAGCGGCCCGGTGGCGACGGCGACGGGCCTGCCCGGCGGCAGCGACGGCGAGGCCGCGGAGCGCACCCTGGCCGATCTCGATTTTCTCGGTCTCGTCGGCCTGATCGACCCGCTGCGCGCGGAAGTGCCCGACGCGATACGCCGCGCCACGGCGGCCGGCGTCACGGTCTGCATGATCACCGGCGACCATCCGACCACCGCGTTGGCGATCGGCCGCGAGTTGGGCATGGCACAAGCGCCGGACGACGTGGTTACCGGCGCGGAGGTCGCCGAGGCACGCGACAATCCGGCGGCGCTGGAAGCGCTGATCGCCCGCGGGCGAATCTTCGCCCGGGTCGAGCCGGTGCAGAAGCTCACCATCGTCCAGGCCATGCAGCGGGCCGGCCATTTCGTTGCCGTAACGGGCGACGGGGTCAACGATGCGCCGGCTCTGGCGGCGGCCAATATCGGTGTCGCCATGGGCCAAAGCGGAACCGACGTCGCCCGCGGCGCCGCCGACCTGATCCTCACCGACGATAACTTCGCCTCGATCGTGGCCGGCATCGAGGAAGGCCGCGTCGCCTACGACAATGTGCGTAAGGTCATCTACTTTCTGCTCAGCACGGGCGCGGCCGAGCTGGTGCTGTTCTTCCTGGCGCTGGTCAGTGGCCTACCGCTGCCGCTGTTCGCCGTGCAGCTCTTGTGGCTCAACCTGGTGACCAATGGCGTTCAGGTCGTCACGCTGGCCATCGAAAAGGCCGAGCCCGGGGTGCTGAAGCGCCCGCCCCGGCCGCCGCGCCAACCCATCTTCGACCGGCGCATGATCGAGCAGACCGTGCTCTCGGGCGTGGTCATCGCGGGGGTCGCCTTTGGCTTCTACTCCTGGGCGCTCGGGCAGGGCTGGAGCCTGTTCGACGCGCGCAACGGGGCCCTGCTCCTGATGGTATTGTTCGAGAACGTACACACCTTCAACTGCCGCTCCGAGGCGCGCTCGATTCTTCGCACGCCGATTCGCGACAACCCCTTCCTGGTGCTCGGTGTGATCGCGGCCCAGGGCGCTCACATCGGCGCCATGTACTTGCCCGGCCTCCGCGACGTGCTCGGTGTCGCACCGGTCTCGTTCGCGCGCTGGGGCACGATCGCCGCCATCGCCCTGGTCCTGCTGGTCGTCATGGAGCTTTACAAGCTGATCCGGCCCGTGCCGCAGGGATATCGGCCGTTTGGCCGGGGCGGCTGACGGCGCGCCACTCCGCCGCGGCGCTATCCCTGGCTATCGACCAGGCGCTGCACGATTTCGGGCATCCGCGCGGCCTCCATGTTGGCGAAGGCGAAGCGCAGATAGGCTTCTTGGCCGGGACCGAACATGCTGCCCGGCAAACACAAAAGGTTATGCTCGGCCGCCAGGCGGCGCGCCACGTCGGCGGCCGGCTCGCCCGCGAAGGGGTGGCGCACATAGGCGAAATAGGCGCCGGCGCTGATCAGGGCGTAGTTCAGCTCGTTGCGCCGGAAAGCCTCTTGCAGGGCACCGATGCGGCTCAGGATCAGGCGCCGCTTGTCTTGCCGCCAGGCCTCCAGATGGCCCAGCCCGAAGAGCGCCGCGGCCTGCCCGATGCGCGGCGCGCAGATGGCGACGCAATCCATCGCCTTGGCCAC
>JAUVWK010000504.1 GCA_030604165.1 Alphaproteobacteria bacterium
GCAACTCGCCAAGGCCGCGGGCGCCTATGTCTTCGCCACCTGCAGCGCGCGCAATCTTGAGTTCGTCGCGGGCCTCGGCGCCGACCGCGCGATCGATTACCACGCGGAAGACTATGCCGAGGTGATCAACGGCGAGACCGCGGGCGAGGGCGTCGATCTGGTGCTGGAATCGATGGGCGGCGATTATCTCGAGCAGGCCTTCCGCGTGCTGCGCCCGGAGGGCCGGGTGGTCTCGGTCCATATCCAGGAGCGGCCGCAATCGCTGCTCGAAGGCTTCCTCAGAAACGCCTCGCTCCATCTGGTGGCGCTCAAGCCCAAGGGCGCGATGCTCGAGGGCTTGCATGCGCTGGTCGAGTGCGGCCAGGTGCGCCCCCATGTCGAGGTCGTGCTGCCGCTCGCCGAGGTCGCCGCCGCCCACGCCCGCCTCGAGGCCGGCGGCCTCAAGGGCAAGCTCGTGCTGGACGTGGCGGGGTGAGGGGCGCGAATGCGCTGCGTGGCGGCTGCCGGGCAGGCTGCAATTCACCGTACCAAGGCAGGACGATTCACCACCAAGACACCAAGGCACCAAGAATAATCACTTCTGCTTGATGCCTTGGCGCCTGGGTGGCGAATTCTCCGGGCCGCGCTTGCCAAGGGGCGCGCCGAGCGCCATGGTTGGAGCCATGACCGAAGGAGGCGCTTGATGATCGAGCTCTATTATTGGCCGACACCGAACGGCTGGAAAATCTCTATCCTGTTCGAGGAACTGGGCCTCGAATACCGGGTTGTTCCGATCAATATCCTGAAGGGCGACCAGTTCGAGCCGGATTTCCTGAAAATCGCGCCCAACAACCGCATGCCGGCGGTGGTCGACCCCGACGGCGCCGACGGCAAGCCGCTCTCGATCTTCGAATCGGGCGCGATTCTGCTGTATTACGCCGAGAAGCACGGCAAGTTCATCCCGGCGGACGAGCGTGGCCGCGTCGAGGTGTTGCAGTGGCTCTTCTTCCAGATGGGCAACGTCGGGCCGATGCTGGGCCAGACGCACCATTTCCGCAATTACGCGCCGGAGAAGCTGCCCTACGCCATCGAGCGCTACACCAACGAGGCCTCACGGCTTTACCGCGTCGTCGACCAGCGCCTCGCCGACCGGGAGTTCGTGGCCGGCGAATACTCCATCGCCGACATGGCGATCTTTCCCTGGATGCGAATCTGGAAAAACCAGGGCCAGGACATCGCCGACTATCCCAACCTCGGCGCCTGGCTCGAGCGCGTCAAGGCGCGCCCAGCCGTGCAGCGCGGCCTCGATGTGCTCAAGGACGACCGCCGCACCAAGACAGAGTTCACCGAGGAGGAGCGCTCGGTGATGTTCGGCGAGAAGCAGTTCGCGCGGCGATGATCGCGCTCTATTACTGGCCGACGCCGAACGGCTGGAAGGTCACCATCATGCTCGAGGAGCTGGGCCTGGCCTATGAGGTCATCCCGGTGAATATCGGCAAGGGCGATCAGTTCGCGCCCGAGTTCCTCGCCCTCAGCCCCAACAACAAGATCCCCGCGATCGTCGACCCGGATGGTCCCGACGGGCGGCCCATGGCGGTTTTCGAATCGGGCGCCATCCTGCTGTATCTGGCGGAGAAAACCGGCCGCTTCTTCGCCCCCGACAGCCGCGGCAAGTACGAGGTTTTGCAGTGGCTGTTCTTCCAGATGGGCAATGTCGGGCCGTTTTTCGGCCAGGCCAACCACTTCAATCGCTACGCGCCGGAGCCGGTGCCCTATGCCATCGCGCGCTACAACAACGAGGCCAAACGCCTGCTCGGCGTGATGGACGGCCGGCTCGCCGCGCACGAATATTTCGGGCCCGATTACGGCATCGCCGACATGGCGCTGTTCGGCTGGGCCCGCGATTTCGCCAAGGACGAGGGCGCGTTCGCCGAGGCGCCCAACGTCAAGCGCTGGTACGATGCGATCCTGGTGCGCCCCGCCGTGCAACGCGGCCTCGCGGTGACGGCCGCGGGCGCCACGGGCGGAGCCATGGACGACGAGGCCAAGGCCATCTTGTTCGGCGACCAACAGTATGCCAGGCGCTAGCGCGGGCGATTTCACCCTCTACGGCCATCACGAATCGGAGGCCTCGCAGCGGGTCGGCCTGATGCTGCGCCTGGCGGGCGTGCCCTTCGCCTACCGCCATGTCGATCTCTTCGCCGGCGAACACAAGACGCCGGCCTTCCGCGCCCTCAGCCGCTTCGCCCAGGTGCCGGTGCTGCTGCACGAGGGCACGGCGATCTCGCAATCCAACGTCATTCTGCTCTACCTTGCCGACGCGCTCGGCCGCTTCGACGGCGCCACGCCGCCCGCCCGCCTCGAGCTGCGCCAATGGCTCGGCTGGGAGCAGGACATGCTGTGGAACACCGTGCTGGCGCGCCGCGCGGTGTGCTATCTCGACGCCGAGCCGGCGGTGGTCGCCTTCTTCCAACGGCGCGCCGGCGCCGCGCTCAAGCTGCTGGATCGGCATCTCGAGGGCCGCGAATTCATCGTTGGCGCGGCGCCCACCATTGCCGACATCGCCTGCTACCCCGACGTCGCCATGGCGGACCAGGGCGGGGTCGAGGTCGCGCGCTGGCCGCGCGTCGTGGCCTGGGCCGCGCGCCTGGCGGCGCTGCCGGGCGTTGGCGCGCCCTCCGATATCCTGCCCAAAGCGAGCGTCGGGTGATCGAGCTCTACACCTGGAGCACGCCCAACGGCTACAAGATCTCGATTATGCTCGA
>JAUVWK010000062.1 GCA_030604165.1 Alphaproteobacteria bacterium
ATCCAGTTCAAGTCCTTGCGCGTGACGCAGGGCACCGGCGGGGCCGGACGGTTTCGTGGCGCACCGGGCGCGGAAGTTGTTTACGGGCCCAAGCACGACACCGTCACGCTCATCATCCCCTGCGACGGGCAATACAAACCGGCGGGCGGCGTGCAAGGCGGTCACGACGGCATCCCGGCCGCGACCTACCGCATCTCCCGCAACGGCGCCGAGGAAAAACAGCCCAATATGGTGCAAATGAACCTGGAGCCCGGCGAATATGTGCGCGGCGTCGACAATAGCGGCGGCGGCTATGGCGACCCGTTGGAACGCGATCCGGCGCGCGTCATGCACGACGTGCTCGAGAAATGGGAGACCGTCGAGCGCGCGCGCGATATCTATGGCGTGGTTCTTAGCGGCTCGGCCGAGGACGAAAGCCTCGCCGTCGACACGGCCGCGACCGAAAAGCGCCGCGCCGAGCTCGCCGCGCCCCAATAGGCCAAGAAAAGCCACACGAGCAAGGGAGGTTAGGCATGACAATGAGCAACGAAATCTGCCGCATGGATGCGGTTGCCCTGGCCGGTAAGGTCCGCGCCAAGGAGCTTTCGGCCGTGGAGGTGACGGAAGCCGTGCTGGCGCGCATGGACACACTGGAGCCCGTGCTGCACGCCTTTTGCGCGCCGGGTCACGAGGTTGCGCGCGCGGCGGCGAAGGCGGTGGATGCCAAGATCGCCGCGGGCGAGGATGCGGGCCCGCTCGCGGGCGTGCCCATCGGCATCAAGGATCTGATCTGCACCAAGGATCTGCCGACGGTCTGCGGCTCCTTCGCCTATAAGGATTTCGTCTCGGAGGTGGACGATATCGTGGTCGAGCGCTTGCGCGACGCCGGCGCGGTCGTCATCGGCAAGTCCAACGTGCCCGAGTTCGGTTACAGCGGCGCGGGTCATAATCCCGTCTTCGAGACGACGCGCAATCCCTGGAATATCGAGCGTAACCCGGGCGGCTCCAGCGCCGGCGCCGGGGCGTCGGTGGCCGCCGGCGTGGGGCCGTTCGCCATCGGCAGCGACGGCGGCGGGTCGGTCCGTATTCCGGCGTCGTTCAGCGGGCTTGTGGGCGTCAAGGCCTCCATGGGCCGGGTGCCGCTCTGGCCCGGCACCAAGGACGAAACCTGCCCCGGCGTCTCGAGCTGGGAAGGGCTCGAGCATATCGGCCCGATCAGCCGCACGGTGGCGGACAGCGCGGCCATGCTTGCCGTCATCGCCGGCCCGGACATGCGCGATCGGCGCACCTTGCCGGACGCCGAATTCGATTGGATGGAATGCCTCGCGGGCGACATCAAGGGCTTGCGCGTGGCCTACAGCGCAGATTGGGGCTACGCCGCCGTCGACCCGGAGGTGCGGCAAATCGTCGGCGATGCGGTCAAGCGGTTCGAGAGCGACCTGGGCTGCACGGTGGAGGAGGCGGACCCCGGCTGGGACGATCCCTATGGCGCGTTCTGGGGCTTGGTGGCGCTCGAATCCGACCTCGCCGGCATGCGCGCCCTGGTCGAAAAGCACGGCCCGCAGATGACCCCTCATCTGGTCGATTTCATCCGCAATCCCTGGACGGCGGAAGACCTGACCAACGCGGTGATGGTGCGCAAGGCCGTCAACAACAAGATGGCTGCGTTCATGGCCAACTACGACTTGCTGCTCACGCCGACGCTTGCGTGCCCGGCGTTCGGACTGCACATGCAGGGGCCGGAGAAGATCGACGGGCGCATCGTGGCGCCGTTCCAGTGGCTGGCTTTCACGTTTCCGCTCAACATGACCGGTCAGCCCGCGGCGTCCGTTCCCGCCGGTTGGACCGCGGACGGATTGCCCGTCGGGCTGCAGATCGTCGGGCGGCACTTGGACGATCCGACGGTGTTGCGGGCGTGTGCCAATTTCGAGGCGGCGCAGCCGTGGCGCGATCGTTGGCCGCCGCTGTTGGACGAGATGGGCTTGTAGCCGAGTCCGGGCGGTGCGCGCGCGCTGACCGACCCGTTTCCACCGCATCGAACGCCGCCATCCTGTTGGTCGGTTTGGCGTGGCGCAACAGTCATGCGCCGCCAATTACACAGCATTGACACAGCTACGCCCGTCGCGCTGGCGTAAAATTCAAGCCAACGTACGATGGCCTGTGCGCCGCGCGCCTGTCATGGCGCGCAACAGTCACCACACAATCGATAATCGACCGGCCGGACCGGAGCGTAGCGCATGATCAAGAAAACCGCCTTCGTCGCCGCGATCGTCGGGCTGGCCGCGTGGGCGCTTGCACAAACGCCCGCGGCCGGCGGCATGCTCAAGGTTTCGGCCTTCGTCGCGGGCTCCGGCCAACAGCGGGATGCGCTCGCTGAGCGGGGCCCGGCCGCGCCGTTGCTGATCGAGATCAAGCAGAAGAAGCGTGGCCGCGACAAGCACGGCCACAACAAGCAGCTCTACAGGAAGAGCGTCAGGCTCGGCGGTGGGCCGCCGCCCTGGGCGCCGGCGCATGGCTACCGGGCGCAGCAGGGCGAGGCCTATGTGCCGCCCTTCGGCATCGACATCGGCCGATGCAACCGCGATCTTCTGGGCAGCGTGCTCGGCGGCGTGGTCGGCGCCGCGGCCGGTTCCACCATCGGCAAGGGCGATGGGCGCACATTGGCGATCGTGGGCGGCACGATCATCGGCGTCGTCGTCGGCGGCAGCATCGGCCGCACCATGGATCAGCTGGATCAAAATTGTGTCGGCCAAGTGTTGGAGCATGCGCCCGACGGCCGACACGTCGACTGGCGCTCGACCGAGTCCGATTCGCGCTACCGGGTTACGCCGGTGCAAACCTACGAAGACCCGGAGGGCCGCTATTGCCGCGAATACACCACCACCGCGACCGTCGGCGGCAGAACCCAAGAGGTCTACGGCCGCGCCTGCCGTCAGCCGGATGGCTCGTGGCAACTTATTTCTTGATCGCTTGATTTCGTGCCGGTGACGCAAGGGGTTCGTGGGGCCGCTGGCCGCGCTATTGTCTTGCGATGACAAACCCACGCACGCCGCCACGCTGGCTCAAGCCGGCCACCGACATCGGCCCCATCGCGGTCTTTTTTGTCGCCTATCTGAAGTTCGGTCTGTTGCCGGCGACCGCCGCGCTGATCGCGGCCACGGCGGCGGCGTTGCTGCTGTCGCTGGTGGTGGCGGGGCGGGTGCCGCTGGTGCCGCTGGTCACCGCCGGCGTGGTCGGGCTCTTCGGTGGGCTGACGCTACTCTTGAATGACGAAACCTTTATCAAGCTGAAACCGACCATCGTCCAGGGTCTGTTCGCGCTCGTCTTGTTCGGCGGCTTTGCGCTCGGCCGCTCGCCGCTGAAGCGCCTGTTCGGCACCGCCTGGCCCATGGACGACACGGGTTGGCGTTGGCTCGGCCTGCGCTTCGCCGGTTACTTCGCGGTCATGGCGCTGCTCAACGAAATCGTCTGGCGCACGCAGACCACGGATTTCTGGGTGAGCTTCAAAGTGTTCGGAATCATGGGGCTGACCATGGTCTTCACGTTGGCGCAGATGCCGCTGATCCGGCGCCATCGTTTGCGCGAGACACCGAGCGACGGCGCGGCCGACGGCTGAGCTCGGCTCAGACCCAGCCGCCATCCACGATATAGTTCTGATTGGTGCAGGCGGCGCTGTCGTCGGCGGCGAAAAACAGCACGACGCGCGCGATCTCGTCCGGCACGAGCTTGCGTTTCAGACATTGGTGATGCATGAGCTCCGCCTCGCCCTCGGGCGTGAGCCACTTGGCCTTTTGGCGCTCGGTCATGATCCAGCCCGGCAACACCGAATTGACCCGAATATTGGCGGGCCCCAGGTCGCGCGCGAGCGCGCGGGTCAAGCCCGCGATGGCCGCCTTGGCCGCCGAGTAGACCGGCATGCCGCCCTGGCCGATGAGCCAGCTCACCGAACCTAGGTTAATGATGGCGCCGCCACCGGCCGCGGCCATTTGCTTGTGCACGGCTTGGACCGCGAAAAACTGGTGCTTCAAATTCACGGCCATGCGCTCGTCCCAATAATCGGGCGTTACCGCGTCGATGGCGTGGCGGTCGTCGTTGGCGGCATTGTTGATCAGCACGCGGATCGGCCCGAGACGCGCCGCCGCCTCGGCGAGGGCCGCTTGGAGCGCGCCGATGTCGCGCACATCGCAGGGGAAAAATGCGGGGGCGGGGTCGCCGCGCCCGGCGATGGCGTCGACCAGCGCGGCGCTCGCCCGCCGGTCGATGTCGGCGAAGGCAACCTTCGAGCCTTGGGCGCAGAACCGCGCGACGATCGCGCCGCCGATGCCCGAGCCGCCACCCGTGACGAAGACCACTCGGTTCTCGAGACTCGGATAGATCGCTCCGCCGTGCATGGTGCCGCGCCTCCCAACGCCGGACTCTTGTCGCGCCCCGAGCGGGCGCAAAGCATCTTATGATTCGGCCGGCCGTGTGTTAAAAAATAATATTATTTTTCCGGGAGAAAGGGAGAGCACCAATGAACACGATCAAGGGGCCGGCCATTTTTCTCGCCCAATTCGTGGCCGACGAGCCGCCGTTCGACAATCCTCGGAACATCGGCGGCTGGGCCGCGTCGCTGGGTTACAAAGGGCTTCAGATTCCGTCCTGGGACAGCCGCCTGATCGACCTCGCCCAGGCGGCCGAGAGCCGGAGCTATTGCGACGATCTCAATGGCACGTTGGCCGAGCAGGGCGTCGAGATATCCGAGTTGTCGACGCATTTGCAGGGCCAGTGTGTCGCGGTTCACCCGGCCTACGATGAAGCGTTCGACGGCTTCGCGGCGCCCGAGGTACGTGGCGATCCGCAAGCCCGGCAGAGCTGGGCGGTCGAGCAGCTCTTGCTGGCGGCCAAGGCCTCGGCCAATCTCGGGCTAACGGCGCATGCTACCTTCTCGGGCGGGCTGGTTTGGCCGTACCTCTATCCCTGGCCGCCGCGGCCGCCGGGCTTGGTGGAAGAGGGCTTCGACGAGCTGGCCCGGCGCTGGCGCCCCATCCTCGACGCCTTCGACGAGGCCGGTGTCGATCTCTGCTTCGAGATTCATCCGAGCGAGGATCTGCACGACGGCGCCACGTTCGAGATGTTCCTGGAGCGCGTCGGCAATCATCCACGCTGCAACATCCTGTTCGATCCCAGCCACTTGTTGCTGCAGCAGCTCGATTATCTCGCGTTCATCGACCTCTACCACGAGCGCATCAAGATGGTTCACGTCAAGGACGCGGAGTTCAATGCGAGCGGCCGCGTCGGTGTCTATGGCGGTTTTCAGCCGTGGCTGCAGCGCGCCGGCCGCTTCCGCTCGACGGGCGACGGCCAGGTGGACTTCGATGGCATCTTCTCCAAGCTGGCGGCCTACGACTTCGAGGGTTGGGCGGTGCTGGAATGGGAGTGCTGCCTGAAGCACCCCGAGGATGGCGCGCGCGAGGGCGCCGAGTTCATTCAGCAGCACATCATCCGGGTCACCGACAAATCCTTCGACGATTTCGTCAGCTCGGGCGCGGACAACACGGCCAACCGCCGCATTCTCGGCCTCGCCTGAGGCACGCGCGGCGTGGTCAGCGAAGGCAGCGCCAGCCGGGACGCGCCCGCCCGGCGGCTCAGGTTCGGCATGGTGGGCGGCGGCGACGGCGCCTTCATCGGCGCCGTGCACCGCATCGCGGCCCGGCTCGACGACCGCTACGAGCTGGTCGCCGGCGCGCTCGCCTCCGAGCCGGCCCGCGCCAAGCGCTCGGCGTTGGCGCTCGGCATCGCACCGGAGCGGGCCTATGGCCGCTTCGAGGAGATGGCGGCCGGTGAGGCGGCGCGCGACGACGGTATCGACCTGGTCGCCATCGTCACGCCCAACGATTTGCATCATGCCGTGGCCCGCGCCTTTCTCGACCGCGGCATCCACGTGATCTGCGACAAGCCCCTGACCACCACGCTCGCCGATGCGCTCGATCTTGCCGCCGTGGTCCGTCGCACCGGGCTGGTCTTCGCGCTCACCCACAACTACACGGGCTACCCCATGGTGCGCCAAGCGCGGGCCATGGTGGCGGCCGGCGCGCTCGGCGAGATCCGCGTGGTGCAGGTCGAGTATGCGCAGGATTGGCTCGCCGAGCGGATCGAGGCGAGCGGTCAAAAGCAGGCGGCGTGGCGCACCGATCCCCAGCGCGCCGGACCGGCCGGGAGCGTCGGTGACGTCGGCACGCACGCCTTCAATCTCGCCGCCTTCGTCACCGGGCTCGAGCTCGAGGCGCTTTGCGCCGACCTCTCGACTTTCGTCGCCGGCCGTCCGCTCGACGACAACGCCCACATGCTGCTGCGCTACCAAGGCGGCGCGCGCGGCATGCTGTGGGTCAGTCAAGTCGCGGCGGGCAGCGAGAACGACTTGACGCTGCGCGTCTACGGCGCGCAAGGCGGGCTCGCCTGGCGTCACGACAATCCCAATTACCTCCTGCACACGCCGTTGGGCGAGCCGCCCCGCACCCTGGGCCGCGGTGGCGCCGCAACGGGGGTGGAGGCCGCCCATGCCACGCGTCTTCCGCCCGGCCATCCCGAGGGCTATTTCGAAGGCTTCGCCAACATCTATCGCGACGTGGCCGAAGCGATTGCGGCGCGGCTCGAGCATCGCGACCCGGATCCGCTCGCCTTGGCGTTCCCGACCGTCGAAGACGGCGTGCGCGGGGTCAAGTTCATCGAAGCGGCGGTGGAATCGAGCGCGCGTGGCGGCGTCTGGGTGGACACGAGGGTGGCGTTCCAGCGATGAACGGCGGCGTGACGCGCACCCAGGCGGACGTGCGGCAGCTCGCGGCCTTCGGCTGGCGGCGCTACCCGAGCACGGGTATCCACGGCCGGGTGGTGCACGGCATCGGCCGCGATATCGTCTCCGGCGCGCTGGCGCCGGGCGAGCGGTTGCCGCCGGAGAGTGCCCTGATCGCGCGCTTCAACGGCAGTCGCACGGCCATCCGGGAGGCCATGAAAGTGCTGGTGGCCAAGGGCCTGGTCGAGGCGCGCCAGCGCGCCGGCACGCGGGTGCGGCCGCGCGCCGACTGGAACCTCCTGGACCCGGACGTGCTGGCCTGGCTGTCGCCCGACGCGGTGGACGCCGAGGTCGTGGACCATCTCATCGAGCTGCGCGCCTTGGTCGAGCCGACGGCGGCGCGGCTGGCCGCCGAGCGCGCCACCGATGAAGAGCGGCATGTCATCGCGGCGGCGTACGAGCGTATGCAGCAGGACGAAGCGGATATCGAGGCCTTCTACGCCGCCGACCTGGTATTTCATTTGGCGATTTTCGCGGCCTGTCATAACGAATTCATCAGTCGCCTGGGCGGCGTGGTGGGCTCGGTGATCGAGTTCGGCTTTCGTCTTCAGACGGGGATGGAAAAGATTCCCCCGGGCGGCGCGGCCGTTCACGCGGAGATCGTCGCGTGCATTCGCGCGCGCGACGGCGCCGGCGCGGAGGTTGCCATGCGTGCGGTCATCGAGCGGGCCAAGCGCGAGCTGGCCCAATTGATGGAAAAACGCTCGCGCTAAGCGCACGGGCGCACCTACGCAGCGCGCTGCGATCTTGCTATCATCGATACGGGGAGAGGCAGGCGCGACGTTTATCCGGCGACACACTCTCGATAAGCAATAAGGCGGGGGAGACGACCATGTACCTGACACCCACCGAAATGGAACGCCTGACGATCTTCTCGGCGGCCCAGCTGGCGCGCGAACATCGGGAGCGCGGCATCAAGCTGAGCCACCCCGAGGCGATCGCCTTTATTTCGGACGAACTGCTCTACGCCGCGCGGCAGGGTCGCCCGCTCTCGGACCTGATGGGGTTCGGCTCGACCCTGCTCAGCACCGACGACGTGCTGCCCGGCGTGGCCGAACTCGTGCCCTCGCTGCATATCGAGGCCATGTTCCCCGACGGCGTCAAATTGATCACGGTTCACCAGCCGATCCGGCCGGGCAAGAAGAAGCTGCCCGAGGGCCCGCGCGCCGGCGAGATCGTCACGCCGGACGAGGAGATCGAACTCAACGCCGGGCGCCGGCGCCTTACCTTGCAGGCGACCAATACCGGCGACCGGCCGGTTCAAGTGGGCAGCCACTTCCACTTCTTCGAGGCCAACAAGGCGCTGGAGTTCGACCGCGCGGCCGCCTTCGGCCTGCGGCTCGACATCCCCTCGGGCCTGGCCGTGCGTTTCGAGCCGGGCCAGGCCAAGGAGGTCAGCCTGGTCGAGATCGGCGGCTCGGGCGAGGTCTCGGGCTTCAATTCACTGACCGAAGGGTCGATCCATTCCGACGAGGTTCGCGCGGCGGCGTTGCAGCGCGCGCGCGAACGCGGCTTCAAGGGGGCCTGAAACCATGGTCAAGATTCCGCGAGAGGAATATGCCCGCTATTACGGGCCCACCACCGGCGACAAGGTGCGCCTCGGCGACACCTCGCTCTATGCCGAAGTCGAGCGCGATCACACGGCTTACGGCGACGAATGCTGGGTCGGCGCGGGGCGGGTGATGCGCGACGGCATGGCCTATGACGCCCACACCTCGCGCGCCGACGGCGCCATCGACATGCTGATCGAGAACGCCACCATCATCGACCCCGTGCTCGGCATCGTCAAAGCCGATATCGGGGTGCGCGACGGCAAGATCGCCGGCGTCGGCAAGGCGGGTAATCCGCGGGTCCAGAACGGCGTCGACAAGGCGCTCGTCTGCGGCCCCAACACCACCTATTACCCGGCTGGCGGGCTCATCGTCACGCCCGGCGGGATCGACGTGCATGTCCATTTTCTCTCGCCGCAGCAATGCGAGCACGCCATCGCCAGCGGCCTGACGACGATGATCGGCGGCAGCATGGGGCCGTTGTTCGCGATTGATTGCGGCGGGCCGTGGAACACCGCGCGCATGCACGAGGCCTCGGAGGAATGGCCGATCAATTTCGGCTTTTTCGGGCGCGGCTCCTCGCACGACCCCGCCACCGTTGCCGAGCATCTCGACGGCGGCGTCATCGGCGTCAAGATCCACGAGGATTACGGCGCCATGCCGGCGACCATCGACGGCTGCCTCAGGGCCTCGCAGGAATACGATATCTCGGTCCAGATCCACACCGATACGCTGAACGAGGCCGGCTTCTACGAAGACACCATGGCGGCGATCGCGGGCCGGCCGATCCACATGTATCACACCGAAGGCGCCGGCGGTGGCCATGCGCCCGACATCATCCGCTGTAACGGCGAGCCCCATTGCCTGACCTCCTCGACCAACCCGACCAACCCCTACACCGTCAACGCCTTCGACGAGGGCCTCGACATGACGATGGCGTGCCATCTGTTGCGCTATGACCTGCCCGAGGACGTGGCCTTCGCCGAAAGCCGGGTGCGCCCGCCGACCATCGCCGCGGAAGACGTGCTGCACGACCTCGGCGCGATCTCGATGTTCGGCTCCGACAGCCAAGGCATGGGCCGCATCAACGAGGTCATTTCCCGCTGTTGGCAGCTCGCCAGCAAGATGCGCGACCAGCGCGGCCGCCTGCCGGGGGAGAAGACCAAGGACGCCGACAACGAGCGGATCAAGCGCTACATCGCCAAATACACCATCAATCCGGCGCGTGCCTTCGGTATCGATAGCTATGTCGGCTCCATCGAGCCCGGCAAGATGGCCGATCTGGTGGTCTGGTTGCCGAGCTTTTTCGGCATCAAGCCGTTCGGCGTGATCAAGGGCGGCTTCGTCGCGCGCGGCGCCAGCGGCGACGCGGCGGGGTCGTATCTCGGCACGCAGCCGGTTATCATCCGCAGTCAATTCGGCGAGCATGGCCGCGCGCCGCAAAGCCTGAGCGCCAACTTCGTGCATCAAAGGGCACTCGACATCGACCTGCCCGGCCGACTCGGCCTGGCGAAGCCGATGTTGCCCATCGGTAGCTTCGTCAAGCTCTCCAAGAAGGACATGCTGCACAACAACGCCTGTCCGGAGATCAAGGTCAATCCGCAGACCTTCGAGGTCTTCGTGGACGGCGAGCTGGCGACCTGCGACCCGATCGACACGGTGACGCTCGGTCAGCGCTACATGA
Organism: Alphaproteobacteria bacterium; assembly: GCA_030604165.1. GTDB lineage: Bacteria > Pseudomonadota > Alphaproteobacteria > UBA828 > UBA828 > JAUVWK01. The sequence continues at coordinate 10,046 of JAUVWK010000062.1, forward strand.
TGCGCTGAGCCCGTGTCCACGGCGGATACCATGCCCCGCGCGCCCGACGCGGCGCCCGAGCAGGCGCCCGAGCAGGCGGCGCTGGTCTTTGCCCGCGCCCCCGACGGGCGCACCTTCATCGCCCGTCAGCGCGTCGGCTATCCGTTCCACATCACGCGGCCGTTCTATCTGGACCGCGCGCCGGCGGGGCTGTTGACGCTCTATCTGCAATCGGTCTCGGGCGGCATCTATCAAGACGACCGCCTCGCCCTGCGCCTGCACGCCGAGGCGGACGCGCAGGCCCAGGTCACCACTCAGGCGGCCACCATCGTGCACACCATGCCGCGCGGCGAGGCCGCGCAAAGCGTGGCGCTTCGGGTCGAGGCCGGCGCTTATCTGGAATACTGGCCCGATCCCTTGATCCTGTTTCCCGGCGCGCGCCTCGCCAGCGCGCTCGACGCGGTGGTGGACGAGGGCGCCACCCTGCTGCTGTGCGACGCCTTCACGCAGCACGATCCGGCCGCCGCCGGCCGCCGCTTCGCCTGGCTCAAGGGTGAGAGCCGCGTCAGCCGGCCGGACGGTCGGTTGCTGGCGCTCGACCGCTTCGCCATCTCGGGCGATCGGGTACAGGAGCAGGCGCACGCCGGCCAAGGCGATTACCCGGCGCAGGCGACCATTATGGCGATCCATGGCATGGCGAGCGATGGCGAGAGCCCGGCGGAGGAACTCGTGGAGACGCTGCGCC
>JAUVWK010000346.1 GCA_030604165.1 Alphaproteobacteria bacterium
GCACCGGCCCGCTCCCCCTCCCGGCCACCCCAAGCATATGCTGCCATGGGTGGCCGGGAGGGGGAGCGGGCCGGTGCGATTCCGCGCGAGCGGGAAATGCTCTACCGGATCAGACTTTGTCGAGCCGCCCGCCAGCCTGGACCCAGGCGTCGATGCCGCCGGCCAAATGGCAGATGTTGCCCAACCCCATCTCCTGCGAGATCTGCACGGCCATGGCCGAGCGCTCGCCGTAGGCGCAGTAATAGACCAGCCGCTTGCCGGTGGCGGCCGCCATCTCGCGGAGCATGCCGCCCGGACCGATGAAATGGTCGAGCCGCGTGTAGGGTGCATGGACCGAGCCCGGGATGACACCGAAGCGCGCGCGCTCGGAGTCTTCGCGCAGATCCACCAGTGTACAATCGGGGCTCTCGCATTTGTCCATCGCCTGCTCGGCTGTCAGTGCCCAGGACGCCTGGTCCTGCACACCCTGACCGAGCCCGATCGAAAGGTTCGCCGGCACCGCCACATCCATCAGCTTGGGGTTGGCCAAATTCAGATTATCCATGATCTCGACATATTGCTCGACCGAGGTCACCTGCAAGCGCGGATTGAAATGCTTTTCCTCGTAGATCGTGCTGACCATGTCCCCCTTATAGTCATGGCCGGGATAGACCAGCGTTTCCTCGGGCAATTTCAGCAGTTTGTTGAAGATCGAGTCATAGGCCGCCCGCGCGTCGCCATGCTGAAAATCGGTGCGCCCGCTGCCGCGGATCAGCAGCGTATCGCCGGTAAACACCCGATCGGACAGGCGAAAACAATAGGAATCGTCCGTGTGGCCGGGCGTGTAAATGGCCTCCAGCTCGAGCCCCTCGATATCGATGGTGTCGCCATCCGTGACCCGCATGGAGACCACGTCCACGGCCGCCTGCTCGCCCATCACGGTCACGCATTTGGTGCGGTTCCGAAGCTCGCCCATGCCGGTAATGTGATCGGCATGGACATGGGTATCGAGCACCTTGACCAGCTTGAGCTCGAGCTCGTCGAGCAGTTGCATGTAGCGATCCACACGCTCGAACACCGGATCGATGAGCAGCGCCTCGCTGCCGCGCCGGCTCGCCAACAGATAGGTATAGGTGCAGGTTTCGGTGTGGAACAACTGACGAAAAATCATGGCCCGCCCCCGTCTGCGCTCGGGTCATTCACCGCTGGGTCGCGCGGAGCCGCGCGCGCCGCACGGCCTCTCTGCCCGGTCGAGCGATAATTAGGCAATGCGGAGCGCCTGTCCACAGCCGATGGCAGGTTCGAAAAAGGGGCCGGAAACTCGGCCTTATGCCAAGGAGTGGTGGCGCGGCCGGATACCCAACTCGTCGAGACGGATGATCGCCCTGGTCCGGTTGTTGACCTCTAGGATGCGAAATATCTTGCTGACATGCGACTTGATGGCCGCTTCGCTCAGATCGAGGGCGCGTCCGATCTCCTTGTTCGATTCGCCATCGGCGAGGTGGCTCAACACGCTTTGCTGGCGCGCCGTCAGGTGGCGTAGCGGATGGTCGGGCGGCAGCCCCGCCAAGCCGCCCTTCGGCGCCGTCTCGCCGCTCGGCTCGGCCTCTTTGGGCGCCCCATACAAGACCTCTATCAGATTGTCCGGAATGTAGCGGCCACCGGCGGTGACGACGTCGAGCGCGCTCAGGATAACCTTGCTGCCAAGCGATTTTGGGATGTAGCCCGCGGCGCCGGCTTGGAACACCTGAACGATGTCGTCCCGGCTCTCCGAGGCCGAGATCACCACGATCGGCACGCGAGGCGCCTGCTTCACCAGCGCCTTGATGCCGTCAACGCCATCCGATCCCGGCATGCAGAGATCGGCGATGATGAGTTCGAGCTCGGGTTCCGTCGCGGCGATCTTCAGCGCTTGCGGATAGCTGGTCGCCTCCAGCACAACCGCGTCGGGGTGGCGTCGTGCCAGCATCAGGCGCAGGCCCTCCCGCACCATGACGTGATCGTCGGCGATCAGGATCTTCATCGAAGGTCCGCGCTCATCTGCTCAATATACGGTCCGCTGGAGTCTTCCGGCGAGGTGGCGTCTGAGGTAGAAACGCTCCTCTCGACGGCTCATCGGCGGCTCCCGAAACTCCACCCGCAGACTAACAAACCATGGTCAAACAATAGTTAAGCACCAACGCCGTGGGCTCGGACGGGCCCTTGGCGGGGCGTCTGGGGGAGCGGGCCGGAGCAGGCCGGAGCCGGCATGGCCGAGCGTGGCGGCAGGTAATGGAGACTTGGGATGGCCGTTAGAAGCGGCCGGGGATGGCCGTTAGGGGCGGCCGGGATCGCCTGAATCGCGGTTGCGTGTCGGTTTCAGGCGAGCCCGGCCAAGACCGAGAGATGCGGTTCAGGAGGCCGCTGTTTCCAGCGTATCCTCCGCAAGTCCATTCCTGATCGCCCAAATGGCGGCTTGCGTCCGGTTCGTTGCGTTGATCTTCTTGAGCACGCCCTTGAGGTGAACCTTGACCGTCGCTTCGGTGATGCTCAGACGGCTGGCGATGACCTTGTTGGGGTAGCCATTCACCAGGCAACGAAGGATCTGTACTTCGCGGCCCGACAGCCCATTGATATTACGCTGCGCCACCGGCGCATCGATGGTGTCGAGCTTGCCGCTGATCAGCATGGTGGCGAGCTGCGTGGGCATGACCTTCTCGCCGGTCATCACTAGGCTCAAGGCCCGCTCGAGCGCCTCGGCCGACATGTCCTTGAGCAGGAACGCATCGACGCCGGCCTTCAAGGACGAGGCCAAGAGACGCGTATTCTTTTGGCTAGACAAAACGATGATGCGGGCCTCGATCGCAGCCTCGCGCAGCTTGGCGATGAGGTCGACTTCCTCGCGCGTTCCGGCGCCGTATCCGACCAGTACGACTTCCGGCACGCGGCCCGCCTCGACTTCGGCGAGTGCTCCGCCAATCGATGCATCCTGAAACACCACCTCAAATGGCGAATCTTCAAGTAGTTTTGCGAGGCCCTCCCGGCACAATCGATCCGGGTCAATCAGAAAGGTCGTTGTTTTTTTCATTTTGTCTATCTCCCGCTCATTCGGATGAGCCTTTTGAAGGCTTCTTGTCCACAGGTTGAGATAACTATCCGCTTGGTTAAGGATTTCAATCCAAATTCGTAAGCTGCAAACTATCGTACGCATCTCACCACATACAGCTAACTTACGGCGATTTAGGCGGTTCTTTCGATAATGGTCCTATCCCTATGGTGAATTCTGTTACGAAGGTGGCAGGCGGCGAATCTGGCCCGCGCAAAGGTGTCACCATGTTACGATAGAAAATCGAGTCTTAGGGATAGGTTGGCCTATCGAGCTACACCATCCTGCGGGGCGCGCGCGAAAGCGGCATTGCCGCACCCGGTCCTCGTCCATCGATTTATCGGATTGGTCGGTGGCAAATGGCGATCGGCGGCAAATGGCGATAGGGCTGTAGAATCGCGCCGGCCCGCGCACACCAATCCACAACGCGGTCACGCCTCGGGCGGCCGCAAGGGCTGCGGGCCAAGGCCGTACAAACTGGAATTGATTTGCTGCGGTCGTTCCGAATTTCGATGCCGCGAAATTCGGCTTCGGGATATTTAGGAACGGGACTCCCGGCGCGGATCGATCTGGTATTTTTCCAGGAGGCGGTAGACGGTGACGCGCGAGACGCTGAGCTGCTCGGCGGTGCGCTTGATGTTGTTGGCGTTGTGCGCGAGCGCCTTGCCGAGCAGATCCTTCTCGATGGTCTGGCGTGCCTGGCCCAGCGACAGCGACGTCTTGGCCGCCGTGGCCTCGAGCCCGGCCAAGGGCGCCTCGTCGAGCGGCAGGCCCAGATCCTCGGCCTCGATCAGCGCCCCCTCGCTCATCGCCAGCGCCCGGCGCAGGCACGAGATCA
>JAUVWK010000196.1 GCA_030604165.1 Alphaproteobacteria bacterium
GCCAGCTCTGCGCCGTCGATTTCACGCTCTACCATTTCATCCTGCCCCTGATGCGGGCGCAGCGGGCGGCGGGTCACGAGGTGGTCGGGGTCTGCGCCGACGGGCCCTGGCTCGCCCAGGTTCGCGCCGCAGGCTTTCGCGTCGAGCCGGTTCCCTTCGAGCGCAGCCTCAATCTCGCCCGCCACGCCCGCGCCTACCGCCGCCTGGTCGCGCTGTTTCGCCGCGAGCGCTTCGACATGGTTCATACCCACACGCCCATCGCCTCGGTGCTGGGCCGCTTGGCGGCGCGAAAATCCCGCGTGCAACGCATCGTCTACACCGCCCATGGCTTCTATTTTCACGATCGCATGCCGGCCTGGAAGCGCGCGCCGTTCGTGGCCCTCGAACGCTGGGCCGGGCGTGCCACCGACGTGCTGTTCACGCAAGCCGCCGAAGACGCCGAGACCGCGCGCCGGCTGCGGCTTTGCCGGGGCGGTGTCATCGAGGCCATCGGCAACGGTGTCGATCCCGCCCGCTTCGCCGCCACCGGCGACGACGCCGAGAGCCGCCGCGTGCGCGGCGTGTTGGCGACGCCGGACGATGCCGTGGTGATCGTCATGGTCGGGCGCCTGGTCGCGGAGAAGGGCTATCCCGAGTTGTTCGCGGCCATGGCGACGCTCGATGCCGTCTTGTGGGCCGCCGGCGAGCGTCTGCCGAGCGACCATGCGGCGGCCATCGACACGGCCACCCAAGCGCTACAGCGAGACCCCGGCCTGGCGCGCAAGATCAAGCTGCTCGGGCACCGCACCGACCTGCCCGAGCTCTTGCGCGCCGCCGATATTTTCGTGCTGCCGTCCCACCGCGAAGGCATGCCGCGGGCGATCATCGAGGCCATGATGGCGGGCCTGCCCGTGGTCGCCACCGACATCCGAGGCTCGCGCGAAGAGGTGGTGGCTGGCGAGACCGGCCTGTTGGTGCCGGTCGGCGAACCGCAGGCATTGGGCGCGGCGCTCGAGCGTCTGATCCAGGACCCGGCGCTGCGTCGGCGCCTGGGCAACGCCGGCCGCGCCCGCGCGCTTGCGCTTTACGACGAAGCCAAAGTCATCGCCCGCCAGCTCGAGCGGCTCGGGCTCGCTCGGAGTCCACGCTCGGAGCAGGCAGCAAAGGCCTGAGCTCCGAGTAAGACCGGCCTCAGCCTTTCGGGATGCGCCGGAAGGCCCACTTGACGGTGGTTTCCGTCGCCTCGACCGGGCCGGTGACGACGATTTGCTCGCTGCGCCGGTGCTCGCCGGGGCTTCCCGCATAGATGCTTTCATTGAGGCCGATGGCGCCGCCCGAGGCGCGCATCTGCCAGCCCGCCCCGCTCGGTAACCGCAGCAGCACCGCGCTGCCGTCCCGCACCAGCGAAGCCTGCACCTCCGGGTGCAGGTGAAAGCGCACGGCAAACGAGCGCCCTCCCTCGAATTTATTCTGCGTTCGGCTCAGGATGTCCTCGCCGCGCAGGTCGCTGCCGTCGGCCGAAAGATAGAGCCGCCGTCGATGGGTGAGGCCGAACGGCTCGACATAGCCGTCGTGGCTGGCCTCGATCCAGGTCGCTCCGTCCTGCTCCTGATGGTCGACCTCGACCCGGCCCACGCCGGCGCCCGCGCGGCCGTCGTCGAACAACTCGGTCGAGTTGGTATCGTCCACCGTGAGGGTGGAATGGGCGGCCGTGGCGCGCAGCGCCCGCGACCAGGTGCCGCCACCGCCGCGCCAGGCGCCGCAATTGACGATCAGGCGCTCCTTACCGACACTGGTCTCGAAGCTGAGCGTGCCGGCGTGGGCATGGCGCCCCAGGCGGGCGGGCGAGCTGAGATCGACAATGGTGAGCGTGCGCCCGGCTTGAATACGCCGAAAGCCGACATGCGGCGCGTTGGCCTGGGGCCGACCCCTGGCATCGGCCTGCGCGAGCACGAGGTCGATCAGCCAGGGCTCCTCCGCGACGCTGTCGTTGAAGAGCGCCAACCCGTTGTCGCCGTGGCGGTAGGCGCGCAGCATCGGGGCCATGCGGTCGATCGCGGTCTGCAACGCCGCCGGCACCGCGCGTTGGGCGGTGACCAGGGTCGCGCGCAGATCCACGAGGTCGCACAGCACCGCGAGCTGCGCCGAGGGGCTGCGCTCGATGTGCCCGCCGTCGGGCAGCACTTGGCGGCCAAGCTCCGCGTTCAACAGCTTGAGGCCCATCAATGTGCGGCGCGACCCGTCGGGCAGACAGAGCCCGCTATAGAGGAGTCCTTTCGCCGCGGCGAGACGGACCACGCCGTCGCCATCCCGCGCGGTGCGTGCAAGGTGGCGCACCTGAAGGGCGAGGGCCTGGAAAAAGCGCCGCGAAAAGGCCTCGTCCGGATCCCTGAGCAGAAATTCCGCCTGCGCGAGCCAGGCGCAAACGCGTCGCGCCACGAGGTCCGGTCGCCAGGCACCGGGCTCGATGGCGCCATGCGATGCGATCCAGTCGAGGACCAGCGATTTCGCCCGATCGTGCGTGGCTACGGTGGCCACGACCCGCAAGTCGCGTAGCCAGCCAAAGCTTTGCAATTCGCCGAACCAGGCCTCGCCCGTGGCCCGCCGGTCCCAAGGCGGCGCCTCCTCGGCCGAGACGCGCTGGCCGGCAAAGACATATTCGCCCGCGAGCAGCGCGTTGCCGCGCCCGGCGTCACCGGGGATCATGTCCGCGGGCTGCAACAGCAGGCGATCCGGCGTACGGCCCGCCAGCGAGAGACGATAGGCGGGGCTGGCGTAGCCGATGCCGCGCAGCGCGGCCAGCATGCCGCCGAATGCCGGAGCCCCGGCCTTCGCTCTGCGGCCGCGCGCCATCATGGACCGGCTCAACGGGACGCGGACGAGGCGCGGTTGGCGGCGCCCGGCGGTTCCGGCTGTTCCTCTGAAGGCTCGCCGCGACCCCGTGGCGACGAGACCTCGCGCAAGAGTCTGATATTGTCCGCGTACGCCCTGGTGCCGCCCTTGAAGGTCGCCGAACCGGCGACCAATACGTCAGCCCCGGCTTGCACGGCCTGCGCCGCCGTCCGCTGGTTGATGCCGCCGTCCACCTCGAGGTCCACCGCGCCGCCCGCCGCGTCGATCCGCGCCCGCAATTCGCGGATCTTGGTGAGCTGGCTGGCGATGAACGACTGGCCGCCGAAGCCCGGATTGACGGTCATGACGAGCACCAGATCGACGCCCCCTAGCACGGGTTGGATCGCCTGCGCCGGAGTTCCCGGATTGAGCGCGACGCCGGCTTTCTTGCCCAGGCTCTTGATCAGTTGCAGGGTGCGGTGCAGATGTGGGCCGGCCTCGACGTGGACGGTGATGATATCGGCGCCAGCCAGCGCGAAGGCCTCGATATAGGGGTCGGTCGGCGCGATCATTAGATGCACGTCGAACCGGATATCGCTATGCGGCCTGAGCGCCTGCACGACGTCCGGGCCGATGGTGATGTTGGGCACAAAATGCCCGTCCATCACGTCGATATGGATATAGTCCGCGCCGGCCGTCGTGACCGCGCGCACCTCGTCGCCAAGGCGCGAAAAGTCCGCCGCCAGAAGCGAAGGGGCGATACGGACGGGCTGCTGCATGCGCGGTGTCCTACCAGCTTACGTGCCGAGCCGCAAGCGCGCGGCATAGAAGCCGTCCATGCCGCCCACATCACGCCAATGACAGGGCAATGTGCGCAAGTCGCCCGCGGCTGTGACAGCCTCGGAGAGGCCTGCCAGCTCGTCGTCCTGAATGGGCAATCGCCGGGCCGTGGGATGGCGCGCGAGCGCCGCGTCGACGCGGGCCTCGCATTCCTCGGGCTGGAGCGAGCAAGTGGCGAAGACAGCCACGCCGCCCGGCGCCAGCATCGCCAGGGCGGCATCCAGCAGACGATCCTGCAAGGCGCTCAGCCGGGCCACGTCTTGCGCCGTGCGCCAGTGGGGGATATCGGGATGTCGGCGGATCGTACCGGTCGCCGAGCAGGGCGCATCCAAAAGCACGGCATCGGCCGGGTTCTGCGGGCGCCAGGTGGTCGCGTCGGCCGTGACCGTGTCGGCCGCGAGGTCGAGGCGCGAGAGATTTTCGCGCAGGCGCCGCAAGCGTGCGGCCGAGCGATCCAGCGCCACCACGTGTGCGCCGGCGGCGGCGAGTTGGGCGGTCTTGCCGCCCGGTGCGGCGCCGATATCGATGACCCGGCGGCCGCGCACGTCGCCGAGCAGACGCGCCGGCAACGCCGCGGCAGCGTCCTGCACCCACCAGGCGCCCTCGTCAAAGCCGGCAAGCGCGGCGACGGCGCCGGCCGCTTCCAAGCGAACGCTGCCGCTCGGCAGCAAACGCCCGCCGAGCCGCGCGGCCCAGGCGGCCGGGTCGCGCTTGAGCGAGAGATCGAGCGGCGGCTCGGCCAGGTGCGCGGTGGCGATGGCACGCGCCGTGTCGCGTCCGTAAGCGGCCTGCCAGCTTTGCCAAAGCCAGTCGGGCGTATTCAGGCGCGGCGCATCCTGGGCCGCAATCAGGGTCGCACCCTCGGCGGCGAGCCGGCGCAGCAGCGCATTGACCAAGGGCTTGAAACCGTCGAAGCCGCGCGCGCCGACCAACGCCACCATGCTGTTCACGGCGGCGTACGGCGCGGTTCCGAGAAATAGCAGCTGACAGGCGCCAAGCCTGAGGCTATGCCGCACCAACGCGCCTCGGTCGGGTAGCGGACGCGATAAAAAGCCGTCGACGACGGCATCGATTTGACCCAGCCGACGCAGGGTGGTGAACAGCAGCAGCCGCGCGAACGCCCGATCCCGGGTGCTCAGCGCGGTGAACGGCCGCGATCCTTCGAGCGCCTCGCCCGGATCGCCTTGGCCGCCCATCACGTGGCCGTCCATCACGCGGCTGAGCGCGTCGAGCGCGACGGCGCGGGCGTCGGGCGCGCCTCGCGCCGCTCTGGTTTGTTTGGTGCCGGCCATGACGCGGGTTTAGCGTCGACCGGCCGCCCTGTCGATCATCGCCCGCGAGCCGGCGGCGGGTCATTCGGGATTTGCACTGGTCATGCGCCGCGCGCCGCGCTATGTCGGTGCCATGACCACCGAGACGACGAGCAAGCGCCGCGCACGCGGTCCGCAACCCCGGCCCGCGCCCGCGCAAGGCTCGGCCGGCGCCGCAAAAACACCGACGCAGGTCAAGCGGGCCACGAAAGCCGAGGAACGAAGATCGCGCCCGCGCGAGACCGGCGGCCCGCGAGGCCCCGAGCCGACACGCTATGGCGACTGGGAGCGGAACGGGCGCTGTATCGACTTTTGAGCCCGCGATAAGAGGCTGCGCCCCTGCCGTGGGACCGGTCAATGCGGATTTGTTCTTGATTAGTTCTTAATTCCACAGCACTATTCTAGGAATTGGTCTAGGAAATGCCGGTTGGCTGGCGCCAAGCCCACTGACGGCGCTGAAATAGTATTTTATTCACTCGCATAACGAGTATTATCGATCATTATAATATCGCATACGTAGCCGTTTCTTCTGCCATGTCTTTGCGTCCTGAAAATCTGCCCCGGTATCGTCGCCGGTGCCTTGGGCAGTGCCTAGCCCTGCTCGCGATCGCGGCGGCGGTCGTCGCGGCAGTCGTCGCCGCGACGCCGGCTCCGGCGACTCTGGCGACCGCCGCGGGGGTGTTGTCGGGGCCTGTCGAGGCCACGGTCGTGCGTGTCGTAGACGGCGATTCGCTGGTGGTCCGCGCGCGCATATGGCTGGGTCAGGATCTCGAGACCAGTGTGCGCCTGCTCGGCGTCGACGCGCCGGAGTTGCGCGGCGCCTGCGAATTCGAGC
>JAUVWK010000161.1 GCA_030604165.1 Alphaproteobacteria bacterium
ACGCCTCGCTGGCGGCGCTGCGCGGCTGGATGCTGACCGGCAATCCCAGCTTCAAGACGGGGCGCGCCGCGGTGTGGGCCGATATCGACAAGCTGAAGGCCGAAATCGACCGGCTCTCGGCCAGCTGGACCAACCCGGACAACGTCAAGAAGTGGAACAGCTTCAAGACAACCCTGGCCGAGTTCCGGAGTGCGCAAAAGCAGGTCGAGGGGATCGCCAACAGCGTGGACGAGCAGCCGGCCACCAAGATGCTGCTGACCGAGACCGCGCCCCGCGCCGCGATTCTGATCGGCAATATTACCGCCATGATCGACGCCGAGCTGGCGCTCGAGGCGACGGCCGATCGCAAGAACCTGCTCGGCATCATGGCGGACGTGCGCGGCACCACCGGCTTGGCGCTCGCCAGTATTCGCGCCTACCTGCTGAGCGGCGACGCCAAGTTCAAGGAAGGTTTCGCCAAGCTGTGGGCCAAGAACGAGAAGCGCTTCGCCGACCTGCAGAAGAACGCCCGTCTGCTGACGCCGGCGCAAAGGGCCGCGTTCGAGGAGTTCTCGAAGGCGCGCGCGGAATTCGCGCCCTTGCCGCCCAAGATGTTCGAGATCCGTGGCTCCAAGAAATGGAACATGGCCAATTGGACCCTCGTCACCGAAGCGGCGCCGCGCGCCGGCAAGCTCCTCACCATCCTGGCCGGCGCCAAGGCCACGGACGGCAGCCGCGCGGGCGGCATGGTCGACAACCAGAGGGCGCTGCTCAATGCCGACGCCAACGGCTCGGCCGAGGCAATCGGCCAACTCAAGATCATCGAGTGGTTCCTACTCGGTATCGGGCTGCTTGCCGCGATCGTCGTGACCTTCTTCACCTCCCGCTCGATCGTCAACCCGGTCGGCGCGATGACCGGCGCCATGAGCAGGCTGGCCGAGGGCGACAAGAGCGTCGAAGTTCCGGCACAGGAGCGCACCGACGAAATCGGCGAAATGGCCAAGGCGGTTCAGGTCTTCAAGGAGAACGCCGCCGAAGCCGAGCGCTTGGCGAGTGAGCAGGCCAAGGAAGAGGCCGAGAAGGTGGCGCGCGGCGAAAAGGTGGCTCGTTTGACCCAGCAGTTCGAGGAGAGCTCCACTTCCATCCTCGAAATGGTTTCATCGGCCGGCGAGCAAATGCAGGCGAGCGCGACGACCTTGACCTCGATTGCCGAAGAGACCTCCCGCCAGTCCACCGCCGTTGCCTCGGCGGGCGAGGAGGCCTCGAGCAACGTGCAAACGGTGGCCTCGGCGGCGGAAGAGATGTCGTCGTCGATCGACGAGATTGGCCGGCAGGTCACCAAATCGACCGAGATCACGGACCGCGCGGTCGACGAGGCCGAAAAGACCAACGTCACGGTCGAGGGTCTGGCCGAAGCCGCGGACAAGATCGGTAAGGTGGTCGAACTGATCAACGACATCGCCAACCAGACCAATCTGCTGGCGCTCAACGCCACGATCGAGGCGGCGCGCGCCGGCGACGCCGGCAAAGGCTTCGCCGTGGTCGCCTCCGAGGTCAAGAACCTGGCCAATCAAACCGGCAAGGCGACCGAAGAGATCTCGGCGCAGATCAACACGATGCAGACGGCGACGTCGGGCGCGGTCGAGGCCATCAAGGGCATCGGCCAGACCATCGGCGAGGTGAGCGAGATCGCCGGCAGCATCGCATCGGCCGTAGAGGAGCAAGGCGCCGCCACCCAGGAGATCGCCCGCAACGTGCAAGAGGCGGCCAAGGGCACCCAGGAGGTCTCGTCCAACATTGCCGGCGTCAACAAGGCGGCGGACGAAACCGGCAACTCCGCCAGTCAGGTTCTGGATGCGTCTCGGAACCTGTCCGAGCAATCGGAAAATCTGCGCCAGGAGGTCGAAAAGTTTCTCGCGGAGGTGCGCGCCGCGTAACGCCGCAAGCCTCTCATCTGAAGCGCAAACAACGCGCCGGGGCGGTTCGCCGCCCCGGCGCGAGCTTGTTCAGGGGTTCTCTACTTGCCTTGGGCGGGCCTTCTAGAACTTACCATATTTGAGATAGGCGTCCTTCGGGTCCATGCCTGCCAGGATCGCCTTGCGCACCAGGTCTTCGGTCTGCATCACCTCTTCGACCCGGCCGATGACGTCTTCCGCCATCGCTTGCGGGATCGCCACCACGCCGTCGCGGTCGCCGAACACGTAATCGCCGCTGTTGACGGTGACGTCGCCGATCTCGATGGCGCTCTCGAAGCGGTCCGGCACCCATTTTGCGACGATGTCGAGCGGTGTCAGGTAGCGGCAAAACACTGGAAAGCCGATGCGCAGGATGAACTCGGTGTCGCGGCAGCCGCCATCCACCACATAGCCGCGCACACCGCGGACCTGCAACGTTTCCGCCGACAACTCGCCCATATGGGCGAGCCGCGAGTCGTTGGGTTGGCAAACCACGACGCTATCGGCCGGGGCCCGAGAGAGAAACTCGGTCCAGCGCAGGACGGTTTCGTCCGCGTCCAGCCCGGCCTCCGGATGACCCTCCACCGTGAATGCCTGGCCGGCGAGCGTGCGGGCCGGATCGAGCGGGCGAACCGTGTGCGGCAACACGCAATCCCGGTGCCCCAGCGCGAACAGCGTGTCGTAGATGGCGCCCGAGTAGCAATTGCTGAGTCGAGCGGTCAATGACTTGGCCATGTCACCCAAAGTCCTTCTCCGCGGGTCAATGCCAGCGCGGCCGGTAGTCGCGCGCCTCTTCGAACATGGCGACGATGTTTGCCGCCGGCACGTCGCCCTGAATATTGTGCACGCTGTTGAGCACGTAGCCGCCGTCGCGGCCCAGGCAATCGATCATGCGGCGCACTTCGGCGCGCACCTCGTCGGGGGTGCCGAAGGGCAGGACCTGCTGGGTGCTGATGCCGCCCCAAAACGAGATGCGTTTGCCGTGTTGCGCCTTCAGCTCGGCCGGGTCCATGTTGGCGGCGGTGACCTGAACCGGGTTGAGCGCGTCCACCCCGACGTCGGCGAGGTCGCCGATGAAGGGCGCCACCGCGCCGCAACTGTGATAGAGCACCTTGACGTCGGCGCGGGCCTTGACCGCGTCGATCATGCGCTTGTGGCGCGGCTTGATCAGCTCGCGATAGATCTCCGGGTTGAGCAACGGCGCCTGTTGCGTCGCCAGGTCGTCGCCGAAGAAGACGATATCGACGTTCTCGCCCACCGTATCGAGCGCGTTCTGCGCGATGCCGATCCAGATGTCGGCGATGCGGTCCATCATGGCGCAGACGAACTCGCGGCTCTTGTAGAGGTCCTTCAACCAATCGCCGAAGCCGCGCAGGAACTGGCCTTGGTGCACCAGTCCGTTGGGCATGTTGAGGATGATGGCACAGTCGGAATTTTGCCGCAGCGCCGCCGCCCGTTCCGCCAGGCCCTTGTAATAGCCGGGGTTGTCCGGATCGGGCCAGTTGCAGCGATCGAGGTCCGCGAGCCCCGGTTTCTTGATGTTGAAGAACGGGCCGTCGGCAAACAGGAAATGCCCGTCCTCGGCTTGCTTCCAGGTGGTGCCCCATTCGTCGAGATAGGTGTGTTCGTCGACCTCCTTTTGCGCCCCCTCGTAGGCGCCGAGCGGCAGATAGCGCGTGTCGATGTCGAAGCGCTGCAAGATCGCTTCGTCGGGCACCGCGAGCCGCTTGATCCGCGCCAGCATCACCGTCTCATGCTCGATGCCGAGCAGTTCCTTGAGCCGGTCGTAGGCGGTGTAGTAGATGGTGCTCACGATCGTACTGCCGAAGTCGATCGGAATCCGGTCGGTCTCTTGATGATTCAGCGCCGCTAGCACGCGCTCTCTATGGGTCATGGATGCCATCGCCGGACTCCCTCATTATCGCTTCGGGCAAGGCCGCAGGCTCGCTTCAGCTCGTGCCGCCCCGTGGTATTACATAGTGATTCATGACGTTTATTCATCGGCGAACGGATCGTGCTCGAGGCCCGCGGCGGTCACCACAGGCGGCGCCGGCCGCTCGTTGACATGAAGCCGAAATACGTCGGGCCGGGCGTAGTGGCCGGCCACGTCGAAATCGTATTTGCCGCGCGCGATTTCGTCGAGGTCGAGCGCCGCGGTCAGGATTCCGGGCCCGTTCACCTCGGGCCCGGCCAGCACTTGGCCCAAGGGCGAGATTATACAACTGCCGCCCCGCATCAGCACCGTATCGGGGTCGTCGCCCTGGATTGCATCGTATTGCTCCGGGCAATCGCCGCGGGTCAAATATTGGCACGCGCTCAAGACGTAGCAACGGCCCTCGAGGGCGATGTGCCGCATGGTGGAGAGCCAGCTCTCGCGGTCGTCGGCGGTCGGCGCGCAGTAGATTTGCACGCCCTTGGCATACATCGCCATGCGTAGCAGCGGCATGTAGTTTTCCCAGCAGATGACGGCGCCGATACGGCCCAACGGCGTATCGAACACGGGCAGGGTCGAGCCGTCGCCGAAGCCCCAGACCAAACGCTCCATCGCGGTCGGCATGAGCTTGCGGTGCTTGCCCAGGAGCGCGCCGTCGGGGGCGAAAAAAAGCACCGTGCAATAGAGCGTGCCGAGCTCGCGTTCGATGACGCCGATCACCAGATACACGCCGGCCGCGCGGGCCGCCTGGCCGATGGCGTCGCAGTGCGCCCCCGGCACCTCGACGGCGCTGTCGAAATAGCGGCGGAAGTCGTCGCGCCCTTCTGCTGTGCGACTGCCGACGCGGGCGCCGAAATCGAGCCCCTTCGGGTAGGCCGAGACGAAGGCTTCCGGGAACAACACGAATTCAGCGCCGCGCTCTGCGGCCTCCTCGGTCAGGCGCCGGACCTTCTCGACGGTGGCCTCGGGCTCGAACACGATCGGGCAATCCTGGATGACGGCGGCGGTGAGTTTGTTGGGCATGGCGCTGTCTCGTCACGTGGTGGGGCCGGGCGCCGTGGGGCGCGGGTTATTGGCGCGCGGCCTCGGGTTGCCGGCGGCGGGCGGCGCGGGCAGCTCTACCACGCCAGCCAAATGCGGGAAGCGGTCGCGGCTGTGCGGGATCGCCATGGCGGCCACGAAATAGTCCTGAAAGCGTTCCTCGGTCGCGGTTTCCATCTTTTCGATGCGCCGCGTCAACTGCTCGATTTCGCGCCGGCAGGCGCGGTTGAGCAGGGCGATACGGGCGCCGGTGCCGGCGGCGTTGCCGGCCGAGCTGACCTTGGCGAGATCGCAATCGGGGATCATGCCGAGGACCTTGGCGTAGTGGGCGTCGATCTCGCTGCCGAAGGCGCCGGCCAGGACGATGCGCTCGACCGACGTGGCGCCCAGGCGCTCCATGAGCAACTGAACCCCGGCATAGAGCGCCGCCTTGGCGAGCTGAATCGCGCGCACATCCGCCTGGATGATCTGCACCGCGGGTGGGCCGTCATAGAGGCGATAGGCGAAGCTGAGACCGTCGCGGATCATGTGCGGGCAGCGCGCCGCCAGGGCCCGGTCGATCGCGCCGCTGGGCTCGATGAGGCCGGCCAAATACAGCTCTGCCACCGCCTCGACGATGCCCGAGCCGCAGATGCCGCTGACGCCGATCTCGGCGATGGCGTCGGCGAAGCCGGGCTCGTCGGACCACTGCTCGCAGCCGATGACCTTGAAGCGCGGCGCCAGCGTGGCGCGGTCGATGCGCACGCGCTCGATGGCGCCGGGCGCGGCGCGCTGGCCGCAGCTGATCTGGGCGCCTTCGAAGGCGGGGCCGGTCGGGCTCGAGCAGGCGCAAAGCCGCGCGCGGTTGCCGAGCACGATCTCGGCGTTGGTGCCGACGTCGACGATCAAGCTCAGCGCGTCCGTCTGGTGCGGCGCCTCCGACAACAGCACGCCCGCCGTGTCGGCGTCGACATGGCCGGCGATGCAGGGCAGCACGTAGGCCCGCGCGTCGGGCAGGAGATCGAGGCCGAGGTCGCGGGCGCGAACGGTCACGGCGGTCTCAATGGCGAGCGCGAACGGCGCCTGGCCGAGCTGCGCGGGGTCGAGGCCGAGCAGGATGTGGTGCATGGTCGGGTTGCCGACGATGGCGAGCTCGACGATGTCGCCGGGCGCGATGCCGGCGCTCGTCGCGGTCTCCACGGCGAGCCGCTGGATTGCCTCGCGCACGACGGCGCTGAGCGAGGCGGCCTCCCGCGGATTGGCCTGAACGTAGGAGATGCGGCTCATCACGTCTTCGCCGAAGCGGATCTGCGGGTTCATGGCGCCCGCCGAGGCGACGACGCGGCCGCTGGCGAGGTCGCAAAGATGCGCGGCCACGGTGGTCGTGCCGACGTCCACCGCGAGCCCGAAGGCGGTGTCGCGAAAGCCGGGCCAGACGCCGATCAGTCGGCGCTCCTCGCGCACCGCGACCGTGACCTTCCATTCGCCGGCCCGTAGCGCGCCGGGCAGGGTTTGCAACAGCGCCAGGTCGCAGGTCAGTCGAGGCAGCTCCCATTGGCTCGCCAGCGCCTGCT
>JAUVWK010000461.1 GCA_030604165.1 Alphaproteobacteria bacterium
AAGAACGGTCGCAAGCCGCGCCGCTGCAGGATCACGCCGATCAACGCGGAGACCAACAATCCGGCGGCGGCGTAGATCGACATGAAGCCGCCCGCGGTCAGCCGGTCGTAACCGTAGCGCTCGAGCATCAAAGGCAGCACGGGCGGTAGCTTGAACAGATGGTAGGCTGCCAACACCCCGAGTCCGACGCCAAAAGAAACGCTGAGCCAATTGGTCTTCCGGTCTGCCGCCGCGCATCGCTGGCGCTGCTCCGATTCGGGGTTTCTTCGCTCATTCATGTCGGGCAGACTGCGGCCTGCGTGTCATTGCAGCAATGGTTGTGTGGGTAGGTGGCTGAATCCGACGATTTTTTCGTCCGCTTTTGGGGCGTGCGCGGCAGTATCCCATGCCCCGGCGCCGCGACCGCGCGATATGGCGGCAACACCTCGTGTCTGGAGATCCGCTGCGCCGACCATATTCTTATTTTCGACTCCGGCATGGGCATTCATGAGTTCGGCCAAGTGCTGGAGCGCGAAGCGCCCGTGCGGGCCGATCTGTTCCTGAGCCACACCCATTATGATCACGTTTGGGGTTGGCCTCACTTTGCGCCGGCGCTTGACCGTCGCAACGCCTTCACCATCTGGGCCGGCCATTTGATGCCGGATCGCTCCATCGAGGAGCTGATGATGGGGTTGCTCGACGATCCGCTGAATCCGCTGAACCGGAAAACCCTGCAGGCCAGCCTGTCGTTCCGCGATTTCGAGATCGGCCATACGCTCGAGCCGCAACCGGACGTGCGGATTCGCACCGCCCCGCTTAATCATCCCAACGGGTCGTCCGGCTATCGGATCGAATATAACGGCCGCTCAATCTGTTATGTGACCGACACGGAGCACAAGCCGGATCGCCTTGACGAAAATGTCTTGGCCCTGATCGAGGGCGCGGACATCGTCATCTACGATTCGACCTATACCGACGAGGAGTTTCCGAAGCACGTAACCTGGGGTCATTCCACTTAGCAGGAGGGCGTCCGCTTGTGCGACGCGGCCTCTGCTCGCAACTTCGTGGTCTTTCATCACGATCCCGGGCACGACGACAGCTTCATGGATCAGATCGCGGCCGACGTGGCGGCCGAGCGCCTGGGCTCCGTGGTGGCGCGGGAAGGCCTCGTTCTAAGACCAAGGAGCGGTGCATCGGATTGACGGTGGCAAGCGCTGCGCTCGAGCAGGGCGGTCGGTCATGAAGCCGCGCGGCGCCATCATGGGGCTGGTGACGGCGCTCGGCCTGGCTCGGCGCGGCTTTTTCATCCCTTACCGATATGCCGGACGGCTACCCGACCCGGGAGAAAATCGCGGTTATCCGGCACTCGAAACCTTGTTGCATGAGCACGAGCCGGATTTTGCCGCCTTCCTTGGCGGCATGACGCGGTTCGCCGGCGACTTCGCCGCCATCGGCAAGGAGCCGCCGCCGCATCCGCGCTGGACGCAGGATTGGTTCCCGCGTCTCGACGCGGCGGTGGCCTACGCCTTGGTGCGCCTGGAACAACCCCGTCGCATCGTCGAGGTGGGCTCCGGCCATTCCACCCGCTTTCTGGCACGCGCGGTATCCGACGGCGCGCTCGCCTGTTCGATCGCCGCCATCGACCCCGCGCCGCGGGCCGGGCTCGACCGTCTTGAAGCGATCGAGCCGCTGCGCACGACGGTGCAGAACGCCGGCATGGCGCCGTTTCAAGCGCTCGCCTCGGGGGATGTTCACTTCGTCGATTCCAGCCACATCCTGATGCCGGGCACCGACGTGGATCATCTGCTCAATCGCGTGCTTCCCGCCCTGCCCGCGGGTGTTCTGGTGCATATCCACGATATTTTCTTGCCCGACGACTATCCCGCCCAATGGGCCTGGCGCGGCTACAACGAACAGCTTGGGCTCGCCGCCGCGCTGCTCGGCGGCGCCTTTGAGCCGATTTTCGCCAGCCATTATGTCGCCACCCGCATGCCCGAAGCCCTGGCGACATCGGCCGTGGCGGCGCTGCCATTGATGCCCGGCGCGCTCGAATCGAGCCTTTGGCTGCGCAAGCGTTAGCGCGGCCTCAGTTCACGCCAGCCTTATTTACCCACCGCGAACGCATCGGGCAGATCGAACAGAAAATCTCTTTTGGCGGCCTGCTTGTGGCACTCGGCACAGAACGCGACGGCCGCCGACCCCTCACCGTTGGTGCTGCCGAAGACCTTGCCGTTGGGCATGATCATCGTATAGCGCCAATCGCCGCCGGCGGGAAAGAACCCCGGGGTCATTTTTTCCATGGTGAATAGCGGCCCGCGGGCCAGGCCGCCGCTCGCCGCGAGGGAAAACGAGTCCTTCACCACCATCGCGCCCACCGGCATCGGCTCCTCGGTGCTTGCGCGATGCAGCCTGTCGGACCTGTCGTTGCCGAAAACATTGACCATACGGGCACCGTGCTGGTCCGAAACATAGGGGCGCGAATTGAAGCGTTGCCAGCCGCGATAGTCGATATTGGCGAGCCCGGAACGCGCGTAGCCTTCGATCATGCGCTGCCGCAGCGTTCGATAGAGTGCCTCGGCCTCGTCAGGATCGACCTCGGCCGGATCGAGCACGCGGATATGACCGCCTTCCGGCCATTCGGGCACTATACCGCTACCGGTCGTCTCGCTGTCGGCCGTGGCCCCAGCGCCGATAGCGAGGCCGGCCACGAGCAAAATGCCGAGGGCGAAACCGCCGAGAGCCGCGCGTCCCCGGCGCCCGCGGGTCAGCGCCAAGGGTTTCAGCGCGCTCATGTTTTCCTTGCCAGTGTTTCCTCGTCGCATGGGGCCAGCATGATTATCCGACTTCATTGATCGCCAATCCAAATCAAACGCCGTCAATAGTCTGTGATGGCGGCGTGCGCGGCGCCCGCCAAGGGGGGCGGAAGGGCTATTTGTACGGATCGGCCGCGTCGCGCAGCCCGTCGCCCAGGAAATTAAAGGCCAGCACGATCAAGATCACCGGCACCACGGGCAGCATGAGCCAGGGATAGAGTGCGACGGCGTTGATGTTCT
>JAUVWK010000287.1 GCA_030604165.1 Alphaproteobacteria bacterium
CCGCGGACCGCGACGCCATCCTGGCGCGCCTCAACGCTGCCGAAACGCTTGACGAGATGGCATCGGCCGGCTTGGCGATCGAGGCCATCGCCGAGGAGACGGCCGCGAAGCAGACCCTGTTCGCCGCGCTCGAGGGCATCGTCGGTGCGCAGGCCATCCTCGCCAGCAATACCTCTTCGCTCTCGATCACCACGCTCGCCGCCGAATTGGCGCGGCCGGAGCGCCTGGTCGGCTTGCACTTCTTCAATCCGGCGCCGGTGATGGCCTTGGTGGAGGTGGTCAGTGGCCTCGCCACCGCGCCCGAGGTCGCGGCCACGGCGCTCGAGACCGCGCGCGCCTGGGGCAAGGCCCCGGTGCCGTGCCGCTCGACGCCGGGCTTCATCGTCAATCGCGTGGCGCGCCCCTATTACGGCGAGGCGCTCCGCATCGTCGAGGAAGGTGTGGCCGACGCCGCCACGGTGGACGCCGTGCTCTGCGGCGCGGGCGGCTTTCGCATGGGGCCGTTCGCGCTGATGGACCTGATCGGCATCGACGTCAATCTCGCCGCCAACGAAGGGGTGTGGCGCGGCTTCAACTTCGATCCGCGTTATGCGCCGACCGCGCTACAGCGCGAGATGGTGGCCGCCGGCCGGCTCGGCCGCAAGGCGGGCCGGGGCTATTACGACTCTGGCCCGGAGGCGCCGCCGCCCGCACCGCTCCTGGCGCCGCCCGCGCCGGCGCCCGGGCATATCGTGCTGCGCGGCGATCTTGGGCCGGCGCGGCCGCTGGCCGAGCGCATCGCGGCGAGCGGCCTCGCGCTCGCCCGCGCGGACGGTCCGCCGGCGATCCTCGTCGACGACTACGTGCTCGCGCCCACCGACGGCCGGCCCGCGACCCTGCGCCGCGCGGCCGGCGAGGCGGTGGACGCGGTATTCGACCAGGCGCGCGATTGGGCAAGCGCCAGCCATACCGCCGTGGCGCTGGCAGAACAGGCGGATGAGGGCGCGCTCACGGCCGCGGCCGGTCTGTTCCAGGCGCTCGGCATCGCTGTCGCGCCGCTCGGCGACGGGCCCGGTTTGATCGCGCTGCGCACGCTCGCGATGATCGCCAACGAGGCGACGAGCGCGGTGGAGACCGGCGTCTGCGCCGCCGCCGATCTCGATCTCGCCATGATGAAGGGTACCGGCTGGCCGGCCGGGCCCCTGGCCTGGGCGGAGGCGCACGGCCTCGCCCACGTGCTGGCGGCGGTGGACAATCTCGCGGCCACGTTCCGCAACGACCGCTATCGCGCGCAGCCCCTGTTGCAACGCGCCGTGGCCGCCGGCCGGGGGATCCTGTAGCCGGCGATATCCGTTACGGCGTCAGCACCATCTTGCCGAAGAAGTTGCGGTTGGCGGTCAGTGTCGCCGCCTCCTGCGCTTGCGCGAGCGGCAGCACGCTGTGGATCGCGGGTTCGAGCTTGCCGTCGGCGACCAATTGCAGGACATGGGCGGTCTCGAGCCGTGTCGCCAAGGCGCTGCCCTGCAAGCGGACGTGCTTGCGGAAGAGCTGGATCACGTCGAGCTCGATCGTTTCGCCGGCATGGGCGCCGCAGGTCACCACCATGCCGTCGCGGCAGACCGCTTCGATGCTCTTGACCAGCACCTCGCCGCCGACCGATTCGATCACCAGGTCGGGCCCCTTGCCGCCGCTGAGGCGCACCGCCTCCTCGGCCAGGTCCTGGCTGTTGTAGTTGATCGTCGCGTCGGCGCCGAGCGCGCGCGCCTTGGCCAGCTTCTCGTCCGTCCCGGCGGAGGCAATGACGTTGGCGCCGTGCAGCTTGGCGATCTGGATCGCCGACGAGCCCACGCCGCTGCCTGCGGCGTTGACCAGCACGTCCTGACCGGCCTGGACGCCGGCCAGGCTGACCGCCATGTGCCAGGCGGTGCTGAAGCAAAGGTGCGACGCCGCCGCCTTCTCGAACGAAAGGTCGTCGGGCAGCCGCACCAACTGGCTTTCATAGCAGCAGACATACTCGGCGTAGGTGCCCCACATCGAGACGCCGAGCGCCTGGGCGTTCTCGCACAAGTTCTCTTTGCCGGCGAGGCACAGGCGGCATTTGCCGCAACTCGCGATGATGCCGATGCTGACGCGATCGCCTTCCGCCAGATCGCTGACGCCCTCGCCGAGCGCGGCGATCTCGCCGGCGCCCTCGATGCCGGGCACATGCGGCAGCGCATGGGGAAAGCCCGAGAGGCCTTCGCGGGTGTCGTGATCCAGATGGTTGACGCCGGTCGCGCGCAGGCGTACCAGCACTTGGCCCGGGCCCGGCACGGGCGTATCGATGTCTTGATAAACCAGTTTGTCGACGCCGCCATAGTCGTGAATCGCAACCGCCTTCATGCCCCGTTCTCCCTCTCTGCGTTGGCTTCTGAGCCCCTGCGCGCGAGCCCTTCCGACCGGCATCATGGCTGACCGGCGTCGTCGAGGCCAGCGTCGAGGCTATGGCGCGAGTGCCTGTAAGGTGGGTTGGGTGGTGGTTACGGGGCTGGTGACGGCGCGATATATTCCATGTTAACATTCATTTTAAATACAACTCTGGAAATCCCGCCCGTGGCCTCCGGGCACCGCCTGAGGGCGGGTGAACATCTTCCAATACGCGGACCATACTCCGTATTTCTCTCCGACACCTTGACGAAGATCAAGTCAAACCCTTGATATGCATCAAGGAAGTTTGTCGGCGAAGGAGTCATACCAACACTTCTCCTAGACCGTTGTCGTTTTGCTCAAGGTCCTTTTCGAAACGCTGCGACGGGGCGAGTAATGTCCAAACAGAATCGTAGAAGCTTTCTCAAGACTGTGGCGGGCGCCGCCACGGGTGCTGCCGCGGTCGTATCCGGAGCGGTTCGGGTCAAAGCGAACGGCGCTGGCGGGGCTGGTACCCACTACGGAATGCTCATCGATACGGGTCGATGCACGGGCTGCCATGCCTGCAGCGTGGCCTGCAAGAGCGAGTTCGACGTGCCCTTGGGGGTAACCCGATCGTGGGTGGAATATGTCAAAAAGGCACCTTCCCGCATGTCGGCCGCAGCTTCCTGCCGCGGCTATGCAATCAATGCGGCCACCCGCAGTGCGTCGATGTCTGCCCGACCGGGGCGACCTGGAAGCGCGAAGAAGACGGTATCGTGGTCATCGATCCCGACATCTGCATCGGTTGCAAATATTGCATTCTGGCCTGCCCCTACGACTCCCGCTTTCTCAACCCCGTCACCGGCGCGGCCGACAAGTGCGACTTCTGCCAGCACCTGGTCGAGAAAGGGCAGGTGCCATCCTGCGTCAACACCTGCGTCGGCGAGGCACGCATTTTCGGCGACCTAAACGACCCGGAGAGCGAGATCTCCAAGCGCATGGCGACCAACTCGACCGCGGTCTTGCGGCCGGGCATGGGCACGGAGCCCAACGTCTACTACATCGGCTTGGAACACGCCGACGAGCATGACGCCGACGGGACTCGCGGCCGCCATGTCAAGGTGACCACGCACCGCAAGCAGCAGGCGAGGAGCTAAGCAATGTTGGAAGATCTCAATTGGGGTTTGCTGGTCATTGCCTACCTGTTCCTGGCGGGTCTCGGGGCCGGCATCTTGACCGTCAGCGCCTCGGTCCTGCTGCGCGGCGGCGGCGGCGCCTTTGGCGGCGGCCATTTCGCCATCGCGCGCTATGGCGCCTTCATCGCGCCATTTCCGATCGCCGCCGGCTGTATTCTGCTGATCGCGGAACTCGGCGCGACCCAGGCGGGGCACTGGTTCAGGTGGCTCAACCTTTACACGATCCTCAACTGGTCGCCGATGTCCATCGGCACCTGGCTGGTGACCATCGGAATGGTGGTCGGCCTCGTGTACGCGTTCACCTTCTGGCGGAAGGATGCGGCGCCGGGCGACAAATACGATGTCCTGCGCCGGGCGTGCGCCTGGGTCGCGGTGCCGCTGGGTATTGCCATCGCCGTCTACACCGGCGTTCTGTTGGGCGCGATGCCGGCGCGGCCGTTTTGGAACTCGCCCGTGCTGCCGCTCCTGTTCCTGCTGTCGTCGCTATCCACCGGAATCGCGGTCCTCACCTTGGCGCGGCTGGTGCTGCACCGGCGGGCCGTCGAGCCGGCGGCCGAGCAGCGCTATCACGATAGCGGCTATGTGCTGGGGGCCACGGATGTGATGTTCATCGGCTTCGAGCTCTTGGCGATATTCCTCTTCATCATGTTCGCCCAGCTCACGGTGGGCAGCGCCGAGTATGCCGTGGACATCGTGATGTCGGGCGGCGCCCTGACCATCCTGTTCTGGGTCGGCGTCGTCGGCATCGGGCTCTTGATTCCTGGCTTGGTCGGGCTGCGGGTGATCGCGCCGCGGCTCTTGTTCCACAAGATCTATCGGGCGAATCCAGCGATCGAGTTCATCGTGCCGGTGCTCGTCCTGGCGGGTGGGGTCATGTTGCGGTACGTCATCGTCATCGCCGGGCAAATCACCGGCCCGGTCGGAA
>JAUVWK010000366.1 GCA_030604165.1 Alphaproteobacteria bacterium
ACGGGCGCCGGGTCTGCGGCCCGTTTGAGGCGTGGCCCTGGCGCAATTTCTCGTAAGCCGCGCGCTGCTCGGCCACAAACGCCGCTTTTTTGGTTTCCGACAACAGGGTGCTGACCACGCCCACCGCCTTGGAGGCGTCGGGCACGTAGATGGTCGGCCCGCCATAGTTCGGCGCCACCTTGACCGCGCTGTGCAGGCGGCTGGTGGTGGCGCCGCCGATCAGCAGCGGCAGCGTGAAACCCTCGCGCTCCATCTCGTCGGCGATATTGCACATCTCCTGCAGGCTCGGCGTGATCAGGCCGGACAACCCGATGATGTCCACCTCTTCGCGCCGCGCGGTCTCCAGGATGCTGCCGGCCGGAACCATGACGCCGAGGTCGAGCACCTCGTAGTTGTTGCACTGCAGGACCACGCCCACGATGTTCTTGCCGATGTCGTGCACGTCGCCCTTGACCGTGGCCATCAGAATCTTGCCGGCGTTCTGTCGCGCCCGCTGGCCCCGTTTCTTCTCCGCCTCCATGAACGGCACCAGGTGCGCCACCGCCTTTTTCATCACCCGCGCGCTTTTCACCACTTGGGGCAGGAACATCTTGCCCGCGCCGAAGAGGTCGCCGACCACGTTCATGCCGTCCATCAGCGGGCCCTCGATCACGTCGATCGACCGCGCCGCCTGCTGCCTGGCTTCCTCGGTATCCTCGACGATGTAATCGGCGATCCCGGCAATCAACGCATGCGTCAGGCGCTCGCCCACCGCGGCCTCGCGCCACGAGAGGTCTTCCGCCCTGGCCGTGCCGCCGTTGCCGCGATAGCCCGCGGCGATCTCCAAGAGCCGTTCGGTGGCGTCCGCGCGCCGATTGAACAAGACATCCTCGACCCGCTCGAGCAGGTCGCGCGAGATCTCCTCATAGACCGCGAGCTGCCCGGCGTTGACGATACCCATGTCCATGCCGGCGGCGATGGCGTGATACAGAAAGGCCGAATGCATGGCTTCGCGCAGCGGGTTGTTGCTGCGGAACGAGAAGGAAAGATTGGAGACTCCGCCCGAGACCAGCGCGTGCGGTAGGTTCTTCTTGATCAGACGGATGGCCTCGATAAATGCCACCGCGTAGTTATTGTGCTCCTCGATGCCGGTGGCGACGGCGAAAATGTTGGGGTCGAAGATGATATCTTCGGGCGGGAAGCCGACCGTCTCGGTCAGAACTCGGTAACAGCGCGCGCAGATCTCGTATTTGCGTTGGGCGCTCTCCGCCTGGCCTTTCTCGTCGAACGCCATGACCACCACGGCCGCGCCGTAGCGCCTGATTAGCCGCGCCTGTGCGACGAACGGCGCCTCGCCTTCCTTCAGGCTAATCGAATTGACGATTGGCTTGCCTTGGACGCATTTCAGCCCCGCCTCGATCACCGACCACTGCGAGGAATCGATCATCACCGGCACGCGGCTGATGTCGGGCTCGGCGGCGATCAAGTTCAGAAAGCGGGTCATCGCCGCCGCGGAATCGAGCATCCCCTCGTCCATATTGACGTCGATGATCTGGGCGCCGTTTTCGACCTGCTGGCGCGCCACGTCGAGCGCGGCCTCGTAATCGCCCGCGGTGATCAGCTTGCGGAACTTGGCCGAGCCGGTGACGTTGGTGCGCTCGCCGATATTGACGAACAGGCCTCTCATGGCCGCACCTCGAAAGGCTCGAGGCCGGCGAGCCGCATATAGGTGGGCCGTTCCGGAAGCGCGCGCGGCGGCAGGCCGGCGACCGCCTCGGCGATGGCGCGAATATGCTCGGGCGTGGTGCCGCAACAGCCGCCAACGATGTTGACCAGGCCGGCTTCGGCCCACTCCTGCAAATGCGCCGCCGTCTCGGCCGGGGTCTCGTCATATTCGCCGAACGCGTTGGGTAGCCCGGCGTTGGGATAGGCGCAGATATGGGTTTCGGCGGCGCGCGACAGCTCGGCCACGTAGGCGCGCATCTCCTTGGCGCCGAGCGAGCAGTTCAGACCGATGCTGAACGGCTTGGCGTGGCGCAGCGCGTTCCAGAACGCCTCGGTGGTTTGACCGGTGAGCGTGCGGCCCGAGAGGTCGGTGATCGTGCCCGAGATCATCACCGGCAGCGCTGCGCCACTTTCCTCGAACAGCTCTTGCAGGGCGAAAACCGCCGCCTTGGCATTGAGCGTGTCGAACACGGTCTCGAGCAACAACAGGTCGACGCCGCCCTCGATCAACGGAGCGGCCGCTGCCTTGTAGTTGTCGCGCATATCGTCGAAGCTGACCGCCCGGAAGCCCGGGTCGTTCACGTCGGGCGAGATCGACGCGGTTTTGTTGGTCGGTCCGAGAGAGCCGGCCACGAAGCGCGGCTTCTCGGGCGTCGCCGCCGCGTCCGCCGCCTCGCGCGCCAGGCGGGCGGCCTCGAAGTTCAGGTCATGGACGAACGCTTCCATGCCGTAGTCCGCCTGCGAGATCGCGGTGGCGTTGAAGGTGTTGGTGCCGACGATGTCGGCGCCGGCGTCCAGAAACGCCGCGTGGATGGCCTTGATCTCCTCCGGCCGGGCGAGCGAGAGAACGTCATTGTTGCCGGAAAGATCGTGGTCGTGATCGGCGAACGGCTTGCCGCGATAATCCATCTCGGTGAAGCCATAGTCCTGGATCATGGTGCCCATGGCGCCATCCAGAACCAGGATTCGCTCGCCGATCGCCGCGTGCAAGGCGGCCAGGCGTGCGGCGCGCCCGGTCATGCCACGGGTGCCGGCGCGCAGGCCCGCAGGTCCGACGAGCGGACACCGAGCGCGTGGCAGATCGCCCGGGTCAGCTCGGCGCGATTGAGCGTATAGAAATGAAACTCGCGCACGCCATGGGTTATCAGGCGGCGGCATTGCTCGATGGCGACCCAGCCGGCGATCAGGCGGCGCGTGTCGGGGTCGTGGTCGAGACCGAAAAACAGGTCGGCGAGCCAGTCCGGCAGGGAGGCGCCGCAGCTTTTGCTGAAGGCGACAAGGCGGGCGAAGTTGGTCACCGGCAGGATGCCGGGCACGATGGGCACCGCGATGCCGGCCGCCGCGGCGCGATCGCGGAAGCGCAAATAGACATCCACGTCGAAGAAGAACTGGGTCATGGCGCGCGAGGCGCCGGCGTCGATCTTGCGCTTGAGGTTGTCCAGATCGGTCGCGGCGCTCCGCGCCTCGGGGTAGGTTTCTGGATAAGCGGCGACGCTGATCTCGAAAGCAGCGACCTGCTTGAGGCCGGCGACCAACTCGGAGGCATAGCGGTAGCCCTCTGGATGCGGCTCGAAACGCTCGGTACCCTCGGGCGGGTCGCCGCGCAGCGCCACAATGTGACGAATGCCGGCCTGCCAATAGGCTTGCGCGGTCTCGAGCACCTCCTGGCGCGAAACGCCGACGCAGGTGAGATGGGCCGCCGGCACCAGGTCGGTCTCGCGCAGGATGCGGCGGACGGTGTCGTAGGTCCGTTGCCGCGTGCTGCCGCCCGCGCCGTAAGTGACCGAGACGAAGCGCGGGCCGACCGGGGCCAGCCGGACGATCGCGGCCCATAGCTGGGCGCTCTGCTTTTCGGTCTTCGGCGGGAAGAACTCGAACGAACCCGCAAGCGGCGCGCCGCTCGACGGCGCCACGACGGCGGCGCCCAGGCGGTCGCCCGGCAGCAAGCGCGCATCGGTATGGAGGGTAGGGCCTCGGGCCACGGAACGCACTCCTTACCCA
>JAUVWK010000442.1 GCA_030604165.1 Alphaproteobacteria bacterium
CGCGGCCGAGGCGGAGGCCGAACTGGCCAGGCACAACCCGCAAGGGCGCATCATGGAGGCGGACGAGGTCGCCGCCACAGTGGTTTGGCTTTGCCTGCCGGGCGCGGAATCCATCACCGGCCAATCCATCGCCATGGCCGGCGGCAGGGTGATGTGATGGCGCGCCGCGCCGTGGCGCCATGCGCCGCGACACGGCCCGCGAGCAAGGATGCGCTCAGGCTTTGGCTGCGCCTGCTCGCCTGCAGCAATCTGATCGAACGCCAGGTGCGCGCGCGGCTGCGCAAGGAGTTCGTCGCCACCTTGCCGCGCTTCGATTTGATGGCGGCGCTGGAGCGGGCGCCCGAGGGCTTGAGCATGGGCGCGCTGTCGCGCCGGCTGATGGTCTCCAACGGCAACGTCACCGGCGTGGTCGAGCGGCTCGCGCGCGAGGGGCTGGTCAAGCGCTCCTCGCCGCCGGGCGACCGGCGCAGCTATGAGATCACGTTGACCAAGCGCGGGCGCAGCGCCTTCGCCGCCATGGCGGCGGCGCACGAGCACTGGATCGGCGAATTCTTTGCTGGGCTCACGGCCGCGGAAGTCGAAACCCTGGTGGCGCTGCTCGCCAAGACGAAGGCCTTGCTGACGCCGAAAACGGAGGGGAAGGACGCGGCATGACCATGGCTGATTATGCGCCCACGCATTTCGGCTGGGCGGCCGAGGGCGCCGTCGCCGTCATCACCCTCGACCGGCCCGCACGCAAGAATCCGCTGACCTTCGAGTCCTACGCTGAATTGCGCGATACCTTCCGCCGGCTGCGCGAGGCCACGGACATCAAGGCCGTGGTGCTCACGGGCGCCGGCGGCAACTTCTGCTCCGGCGGCGACGTGCACGAGATCATCGGCCCGCTCACCGAGATGAGCATGGACGGCCTGCTGCGCTTCACCCGCATGACCGGCGACCTGATCAAGGCCATGCGCGCCTGCCCACAGCCGATCGTCGCCGCCATCGACGGCGTTTGCGCCGGCGCCGGCGCCGCGCTCGCCATGGCCAGCGACCTGCGCCTCGGCACCGGCCGGGCCAAGGTCGCGTTCCTCTTCGTGCGCGTCGGGCTCGCCGGCTGCGACATGGGCGCCTGCGCCATGCTGCCGCGCCTCGTCGGCCAGGGCCGCGCCGCCGAGCTGTTATTTACGGGCCGCGCCATGAGCGGCGAGGAAGGCGAGCGCTGGGGCTTCTTCAATCGCCTGTGCGAGCCGGAGGCGCTCGCCGGCGCGGCGGCCGAGACCGCGCGGCGCCTCGCCGAGGGGCCCAACTTCGCCCACGCCATGACCAAGTGCATGCTCAACCGGGAATGGGACATGAGCCTCGACGCCGCCATCGAGGCCGAAGCCGAGGCCCAGGCGATCTGCATGCAAAGCGAGGATTTCCGCCGCGCCTACCGCGCCTTTGCCGCCAAGGAGAAACCCGTCTTCGAGGGCAACTGATGTCTGAAGCGTCCGCGCCCGTCGACAGCTTCGCCCGCAACCAGCTACCGCCGCGCGAGCAATGGCCGGTCATGCTGTTCGAGCGGCCGGAGCTGCATTATCCGCCGCGCCTCAATTGCGCGGTCGAGCTGCTGGACAAGACGGTCGCCGCCGGCCGTGGCGCGCGGCGCGCCATCGTCACACCGGATGAGACCTGGAGCTATGCGGAGCTGCTCGCCAAGAGCAACCGGATCGCCCGCGTGTTGAGCGAAGATCTGGGCCTCGTGCCGGGCAACCGGGTGCTGCTGCGCGCCGCCAACAACGCCATGCTGGCGGCGTGCTGGCTCGCCGTGGTCAAGGCCGGGGGCATCGCCGTCACCACCATGCCGCTATTGCGCGCCCGCGAGCTCGCCGCCGTGATCGACAAGGCTGAGGTCCGCCTCGCCTTGTGCGACGAGCGGCTGAGCGAAGAGTTGACGGCGGCGCAGGGCCAGGCCGCGACGCTCGAGCGCATCGTCTCTTTCGGCGGCCCGAGCGAGCTCGAGCGGCTGCTGGCCGACAAGCCGAGCGGCTTCCAGGCCGCCGACACCGCGGCCGAGGATACCTGCCTCATCGCCTTCACCTCCGGGACCACCGGCGGGCCCAAGGGCACCATGCACTTTCACCGCGACGTGCTCGCCATTTGCGACAGCTTCGCGCGCGCCGTGCTCAAGCCGCGCGCCGACGATTTGTTCTGCGGCAGCCCGCCGCTTGGCTTCACCTTCGGGCTCGGCGGCTTGCTGCTGTTTCCCTTGCGCGTCGGCGCCGCGACGCTGCTGCTGGAACAGGCGGCGCCGGAGCTGCTGCTGGACTCGATCGCGCGCTTCGGCGCCAGCGTGCTGTTCACCGCTCCGACCGGCTACCGCGCTATGCTCGACAAGCTCGCCGACCACGACACAAGTAGCTTGCGGCGTTGCGTCTCGGCCGGGGAGACCTTGCCGAAGGCAACCTTCGAGGCGTGGCGCGCGGCGACCGGCGGCGCCATCATCGACGGCATCGGCTCGACCGAGCTGCTGCATATCTTCATCTCGGCCGCGGACGAGGCCATCCGGCCAGGCGCCACGGGGCTGCCGGTGCCGGGCTACGAGGCGCGCGTGCTCGACGACGAGGGCCAGCCGGTGCCACCCGGCACGGTCGGCCGCCTCGCCGTGCGCGGACCGACCGGCTGCCGCTACCTCGGCGGCGACCGCCAGACGACGTACGTGGCGGACGGCTGGAACCTGACCGGCGACGCCTACCGGATGGACGAGGAGGGCTATTTCTGGTTCCAGGCACGCACCGACGACATGATCATCTCCGCCGGCTACAACATCGCCGGACCGGAGGTGGAGGAGGCGCTGCTCGCGCACGCGGCGGTGCGGGAATGCGCCGTGGTGGCCGCGCCGGATCGCCTGCGCGGCAACATCGTCAAGGCCTTCGTCGCGCTGCGCCCCGACGTCGCCGGCAACGACGCGCTGATCGAGGAGCTGCAGGATTTCGTCAAGCGGCGTATCGCGCCCTACAAATACCCCCGTGCGATCGAGTTCATCGACGCCCTGCCCAAGACCGGCACCGGCAAGCTGCAACGCTTCAAGCTGCGTCAGATGGCGGCGGAGCGCAC
This sequence comes from Alphaproteobacteria bacterium, assembly GCA_030604165.1. Taxonomy (GTDB): domain Bacteria; phylum Pseudomonadota; class Alphaproteobacteria; order UBA828; family UBA828; genus JAUVWK01. Next base: position 3,079 of record JAUVWK010000442.1, read on the forward strand.
CGCCGGACGGCAGGCGAAGGCGGGCTGATGGCGGCCTTCTCGCTGGAGATTCCGGTGCGCTTCGGCGAC
>JAUVWK010000258.1 GCA_030604165.1 Alphaproteobacteria bacterium
CGAAGCGCAACACGTCGAGGTCGTCACAATCCTCGTAGCCGCAGGCGATGGCGAACAGGCGTGCCCCGATCATGTCGGCGTAGGAGTGGATCGTGCTCGCCGGATCGCGTGCGTCGGCCAGGCAACCAGCAAGGCGATCGGCAAGACCGAGACGTTTCTCGATCCCGCGCAGCACCAGCACGCCACCGTCGGACGACAGCCGGCCGCCGTCGAACCGGGCGCACAGTTCCTTGTTCTCGACGGGTGACAAGCCGGGGAGATAGGCGATCGTCTCGTTCATGGTGAGCCGGATTTTCCTGTTGCCGCATGAATCTGGTCGGACGCCAGAATCATACGGAATCCCAACAGCTTAATCCACGCTCACCACCTCTTTCACACCGCGTCGTGAATAATGCGGGCTAATTCCGAAGGTCAATAGAACGTCAAGCGCAATACCCGCAGCACCGGTACCAACTTCCCAGCCACTGTTGTTGATATACGTAGCGGTTTGATATCCCTCTTTGTCGCAGGTAATCGTAATGTCATGCTTGGTTTTGCTGACGGTCACTGAGCTGGGAGTGTTTTGAACAACGCCGATTTGCTGACCTTGTCGTTCTAATTTGCACGTGGCTCCAACGGGGGCGGTGTTTATTGCGATTTCCTGGTCGGTCCCTTTCAAAATAGTAGTACAGCTACTCAAACCTATGCCAATCAGCCCCAAAGCCAAGATACGCAAGAAATACATGATGGTCCGCTCCTCCTCTTAGGCCATTGGTCGGGATTTCCCGAAATGGCGGTCCCTTCAGCCAGGATTCCGATCTCTAAGCAGCCCATCATCGCTTTCGCTCGCCGCGGCACTATCGAGAAGGCCACGCCGGTTGAGCTTGTGCCGCTTGTCCATGTCCCTTTCATGCATGGCTCTCGTCTCCCACACACTTGCCGCGCCATTAGGCGCAACCCGTATTGAACACCAACCAGTTGAATTAGTCCGTATCTTTTTCGTCTAAAGCATGCGCGAATGAGTTAGTCCGAATCCCGTTAGGCGATCCCGACATTTCCCGGCGTTTTGGCGTCGGGATGTGTTTCAAGCATAGGCGCGAAATCGTTGCCCCGCTTCGCGGGGTACGTCGTCGCCACCCTTGTCTTGGGTCTTGCGGGTTCGTCGCAGTCTGGTACACGGGTGGTCGAGGCCGCAGGAGGAGGCGAAATGCCGATTGTCGGGGTTGTAGGGGTTGTCTTCATCGCGTTGAAACTGGCCGGCGCGATTGCCTGGCCCTGGTGGCTGGTGCTGGCCCCCTTCTGGGCCGGCATGGCTCTTGCGGTCGGGCTGGTTGCCACCGTCGGCGCCGGCGCGCTTGGTTTTTTCGGGCTGGGGCGGTTGATCGGCCGCAAGTAAGGCGCGGGCAACAGCGGCAACGCGTACGGCCGGCTCAATTGGCGTCAACGCCTGCCATTTGCACTTCCCCCGCCATTTGCACTTCCCCCGCCATTTGCACTTCCAAGGTCGGTTCACATAATCTGATAGCGCTGAGCACCAGCCTATGAGATGGCGCACAAATCGCTTTCACCGGGAGACCCAAAGATGGATATCGGAGTTTTCTTCTTTCCCACCGACTACGCGATCGAGCTCACGGAGCTTGCGACCGAGCTGGAGCGGCGCGGCTTCGAATCGCTGCTGGTGTGCGAGCACACCCATATTCCGGTCAGCCGCAAAACGCCGTTTCCAAGCGGCGGCGAGGTGCCGAGGCAGTACTATCATACCTACGACCCGTTCGTGGGCCTCGCCTTCGCCGCGAGCGTCACCAAGACGCTCAAGATCGGCACCGGCATCTGCCTCGTGCCCCAGCATGACCCCTTCAACTTGGCGAAATCCGTCGCCAGCGTCGATCGTTTGTCGGGCGGGCGGTTCATCTTGGGCATCGGCGGCGGCTGGAATGTCGACGAGATGGAGAACCACGGGGTCCAATACAACACCCGCTTCAAGGTCATGCGCGAGACCATCCTCGCGGCGAAGCAGCTCTGGACCAAGGAAAAGGGCGAATTTCACGGCGAGTTCGTGGACTTCGACCCGGTGTTCTCCTCGCCGAAGCCGATCCAAACACCGCATCCTCCCATCCTCCTCGGCGGCGAGACGGACCACACCTTGCGCCGCGTGGTCGAATATTGCGACGGCTGGTTTCCACGCGGGCCGATCGACATGGTGGATGGCCTCGCCCGCCTGCGCCGCATTGCCGACGAGGCGGACCGCGACATGGCGACGCTCTCGACGACGGTATTCAACGCCGAACCCGATAAAGCCGCGCTCCAGGGCTACGCGGAAGCCGGCGTCGATCGGGTGCTTTTGCAAATCCCGTCGGAGGATCGCGACACCTGCCTCAAGGTATTGGACAGTTACCTGCCGCTGATCGGATAGACCCGGCCGTTTAGGGTGCTGCCTCTTGATGAGCGGATAAGGGGCAGCAAGCAGACCCTGCGGCCGGGTTCGACCGCGCAGGCCTGGCGCGCGGCAACGGCTCTGACGGAGGATCCATGACGGACGATAAGACCAGACACACCGGCGGGTGTCTCTGCGGCGCCGTGCGCTACGAGGTGCGGGGGCCGCTGCGCGACGTTGTCAACTGCCACTGCACCATGTGCCAGCGCCTTCACGGGGCGTTCGGCGCCCATTCCAAGGCCAAGAAGGCCGCCATCGACATCGTCGAGGATAACGGCCTGGCGTGGTACGCGACCTCGGACCGGGCACGCCGGGGATTCTGCCGCGCTTGCGGCTCCAACCTGTTCTGGGAACCGGTCGGCCAGGACGCCACCGGGATCGTCGCCGGCACCCTCGACCCGCCGAGCGGTTTGAAGACCTTGGGGCACATCTTCACGGCGGAGAAAGCGGACTTCCACGACATTTCCGACGACCTGCCCCGCTTCGAGGGCTCGTCCGACGGCGCCTTTGAGGGCGATCGCCTGTGATGCCGGCCATGCGCCGACCCTGAAGGTCGCCCCCTTCAGGGGCCGAAATTCGGCCCGGGCACGACGCCGAGCGAGCGGATGAAATGCCGGTTCAGACCGCGATATCCGCGTCACCGACTATCGACTAACCTATTGAAAGTAATGGTGCCCAGGGGCGGAATCGAACCACCGACACGCGGATTTTCAGTCCGCTGCTCTACCAACTGAGCTACCTGGGCACCGGAGGAATCGCCGGGTTATATAGGAAATTCCGTGCGCACTGTCCAGCGGCCCCGAGCGGCCGCCCTGTCGACCGGCCATGGCGGCCACCGCATGGACCGCCGCTCAAGGCTTGAACGAGCCCTCATATTGTAGCGCGAGAAAGGCGCCATAGACCATCAGCGCCGCCAGCCCAAAGGCCCGGTTCATGCGCCAGCCGACCAGCGCGACGAAGGCAACCACGGCTGTCACGCCCAGCAGCACCCAGATATCGAAGCCCATGATCTCCACCGGCACCTCGATGGTGCGCACGATGGAGACGAAGCCGATGATGGCCAGGATGTTGAACACGCTGCTGCCGATCACGTTGCCGAAGGCGACGTCGGCATGGCGCCGATAGGCGGCGACAATGGTGGTGGCGAGCTCCGGCAATGACGAGCCCACCGCGACAACCGTGAGCCCGATCACGGCGTCCGAGATGCCCATGGCGCGCGCCACCACGGTCGCCGCGTCGACCAGCAGGTGCGCCCCGCCCGCCACGGCGGCGAGGCCGAGCACGACGAACAGCACCGAGAGCCAATAATGCCGCGGCAGGGTGTGGCGCGCCTCGGCCTCCTCCGCGTGCACCACGCCGGCGCCCCGATTGCAGCGCCGCTCGTACCAGTAGGAAAAGCTCGTCAGGCAACCGAGCAGGACCAGCATGAGCACCCCCTGCCAAGGCACGATGCGGCCGAACTGGACGAACCCCATCAGCATGATCGTCGCCAGCACCAGCGCGACGACGTCGCGCGCCACCGCGCGGCGTTGCACGACCACGGGCGAGATCACCGCCGCGATGCCGAGAATCAGCAGCAGGTTGGCGATATTGCTGCCCACCACGTTGCCGAAGGCGATCCCCATGTTGCCCTTGAGCACGGCGCCGAGGCTGACCACCAGCTCGGGCATCGAGGTGCCGAAGGCGACCACCGTCGCGCCGATCAGCAAGGGCGAAACCTCGAGCCGCCGGGCCAGCGAAACCGCGCCGCGCACCAGGGCTTCGCCGCCGAGAATCAGCAAAATAAATCCGGCAATCAATTGGACGTACGTCACTACGACCCTGTCGTCGCTGAGGCGGGGCGGCACGCCGGCATCGCCAACAGACGACACGCCGCGCGCCTGCTTACTACGCGCACCCGCCGCTGCAAAGCCAATTCCGGCCGCCCCGGCCGTTAAAGCCGCGCGCCACGGCGAACGACGCGGCTCAGACGGCCTCGACGGTGTAGTGCGCCCGCTCGAGCGCGGCATCGGCGGCGTAGGTCACCGGGCGGCCGAGCCAAGCCTCCAGGGCGAGGCCGAACGGCGCTATCTCGGTCGCCGCATTCGCCGCCAAGTCCGCCTGCGGCGGCGCATCCAGAAATTGCGCCAGCGCGGGCGCGGCGCTTATCCGCACCGCCCGTGCCCCGGCCCGCACCGCGCGCGACGCCGCCTCGGCGACCTCGAAGGCGAGCGCATCGAGCCGGCGCGCGCGCCCGCCGGAGGGTATCTCGGTTGGCGCCTCTGGGAGCGACTCGGTGTAGGCGTCGCGCAGCGCGTGCCCGATGCGCCGGCGGGTGATCTCCACCAGGCCCGCCGCACTCATGCCGAGCACGGCGTGCGCGGTGCGGTCCGGCGCCAGCGCGGCGCGCAGCGTCTCGACCACCCGGTCGCGTGCCGCGCGCCGCGCGAGGCGCG
>JAUVWK010000010.1 GCA_030604165.1 Alphaproteobacteria bacterium
GACCGTTAGGACAAACTCAGTGGCAGGCGGAGTCGCTTCAGCCGCGCTCATGTCTTGTGCAATCGTCATGTCAACTCAGCAGGAAGGGAGAGGACATCATGCCCTCATTGGATGGGACCACGACCGAACAGAATCTGAAAGACGCGTTTGCCGGCGAATCGCAGGCCAACCGGCGCTATCTCTATTTTGCCCGCAAGGCCGATGTCGAGGGCTATAACGACGTGGCGGCCGTGTTCCGTTCCACGGCCGAAGGTGAAACCGGGCACGCCCATGGGCATCTCGATTATCTGCAGGAGACCGGCGACCCGGCGACGGGCAAGCCCATCGGACCGACCCGCGACAATCTCGCGGCCGCCGTCGCGGGCGAAACCCACGAATACACCGACATGTATCCGGGGATGGCGCGCAGCGCTCGGGACGAGGGATTCGACGAAATCGCCGACTGGTTCGAGACTTTGGCCAAGGCCGAAAAATCCCACGCCGGCCGCTTTCAAAGGGCGCTCGACACCCTCGAATAGGGTACGATTCGAACAGGCGGCAGCGCGCCGCTCGGCGCGCGCCGATCCTGGGCCCCGGCCGTACGGCCGCGGGTCTGCTTGCGCACGCCGAGGCCGGGCCTCAAATGGCATGAAGGCCGGGCCTCAAATGGCATGAAGGAATGAGCGAAGATCAGGGCGCCCCGACCCGTCACCCGATCGACTGGCACAATCCGGCGTTCTACGACCGCGCCGACCTCGATACCGAGTTGCGCCGCGTCTTCGACATTTGCCATGGCTGCCGCCGTTGTTTCAATTTGTGCGATTCGTTCCCGCGCCTGTTCGATTTGGTCGACGAATCGGAGTCGGGCGAGGTCGAGAGCGTGGCCTCCAGCGCCTTCAAGTCGGTCGTGGACGCCTGCACGCTGTGCGACATGTGCTTCATGACCATGTGCCCGTACACGCCGCCCCACGAATGGAATCTCGATTTTCCACACCTGATGCTGCGTTACCGCGCGCTGGAGCATCGCGAGGGCAAGCGTCCGACCTCGGCGAGCCCGCGGCTAGCGGAGACCGATCGAAACGGTCGCGCGGCCCGCTACTTTGCGCCGTTGATGAATTGGGTCGCCAAGGACGATAATCGGCTGACGCGGCCGCTGTTGGAGAGGTTCGCGGGCGTTCACCGCAAGGCGCATCTGCCCGCGTTTCGCGGTAAGACCTTTGTTTCGCGGGCGTCCGCGCAGGCGCCGGCGATCAACCGGGAGGCGCCCGCCTTCGGCCGCAAGGTAGCGCTCTACGCCACCTGTTTCGTGATTTACAACGAGCCGCGGATCGGCGAGGCGGCACGCGCCGTTCTGGCGAAGAACGGCGTCGAGAGCGAAGTGATCTATCCGCGGTGCTGCGGCATGCCGCAACTCGAAAGCGGCGACATCGAACGGGTGGCGGCGAATGCGCGCGCCGTGGCCGCCGCGTTCATGCCGTGGCTCGACAAGGGCTACGACGTCGTCGCGCTGGTGCCGAGTTGCGCTCTCATGATCAAGCTGGAATGGCCCCTGATCGTGACCGACGACGCGGCCGTGCAGCGGCTTGCCGCCCACAGCTACGACATCGCCGAATATGTCTATGGTATTGCGCGCAAGGAGGGTCTGGCCGACGGCCTGGGGCCGCTCGAGGGCGGTGTGACGTTGCATATGGCCTGCCACGCCCGGGCTCAGAATATCGGCCGTAAGGCCGCCGACATGCTGAATCTGGTGCCGGGGATGGCGTTGGAGGTGATCGAGCGCTGCTCCGGCCACGGCGGCTCGATCGGCGTGACCAAGGATTTTCACGAAACGGCGCTCAAAGTGGGCCGTCCCGCGGCCCGCCGGGCGCTCGAGAAGGGCAACCGTTATCTGGCCTCCGAATGCCCCCTCGCGGCGCGCCATATCGTCCAAGGCATGCGGAACTTGACCGCTCAAGCCGAGGGCGACGGTGCGGCTGGTCTGCCGGCGGGTGGCGCCGCCTATCACCCGATCGAGTTGTTTGCGCTGGCTTACGGCTTGCTCTCGGCCGGCACTGAGAAAGGTGCGGCGCTATCATGACGGGCAAGCGAGCGCTCAGCCGCGCCGACGTCATGGCGATGGAGGATTACGCGAAGATCCGCGCCGAGCGGCGCCAGGCCGTCGCCCGGCTCAAGCAAGATCGGCGCCTGGCGGTCGGGCCGTTCGCCACCTTCTATTTCGAGAGCTACGACACCATGTGGCTGCAGGTGCACGAAATGCTGTTTGTCGAGGGTGGTGGCGAGGCCCAGATCGCAGGCGAGCTGGAAGCCTATAATCCACTGATTCCGCAGGGCAATAATCTCGTCGCGACGCTCATGTTCGAGCTCGACGACCCGGTGCGCCGAGACCGCGAGCTGCGCCGTCTCGGCGGCGTCGAGGAGACCGTCCGGCTTGAAATCGGCGACGAAGAGGTGATGGCGGTGGCGATCCAGGATGAGGTCGAGCGCACCACACCGGAGGGCAAGACCTCAGCCGTGCAGTTCCTGCGCTTCCCCTTGAGCGAGGCGCAGATCGCCAAGTTCCGTGACCCGTCGGTGCGCCTCGTGCTCGGCTTTCGGCACCCGGCTTACGCTCATCTGGCGGTCATGCCGGAGGCGACGCGGGCCGCACTGGCCGAAGATTTGGGTTGAGCGCGGTGGTTGAGCGCGGCCGCTATTCGAAATTCTCGCTCGGATAGACACCCCAGAGATAAGCGCGCTGGAGCCAGCCCTTGGTGCCTTGCTGATCGATCCGGCACCAGGCGTTCTGACAGGCCAGCAAGCTCCCTTGGACGCCGGGCTCGAGGCGCAATAGGGCGACCCCATTGCTTTTGGGCTCGCCGCGCAGCGTTCGCACCGCGCCGATGACGACGACCATGCGCTCGCCGGACAACATCGACCGGTGCACCCAGCCCACGGTCCCGTCCTGATCGCGGATCCGCCGCCACTGATCGAATTCGGCCGTCACCTCCAGCGGTAGCGCACGACGCACGAAGACCCAATCGATCGGATAGCGCTGGCCCGGCCCGGTGCGCAAATTCACCTCGTCCGCCTTGAGCGAAACGAAGCGCGGCAGCGGAAGATTGGTGTCACGCGCCTCCGTGACCGTCATGGTGGCCATGGAGAACACGATGAACGCGGCGAGGATGAATGGCATGATGCGGCGCATGATCGTGGCGATTCTATCGGTTGTTTCGGGCTCGAGGCCAGCCTATTTGTGGCGCTGTTTCCCGGCCGCGGTCAAGACAGGATGTTCGCCCTCGATTGTCTCGCCTCTGCCGGTTTGCTAAACAGGAATTTATGCCAAGGAGCGGTAGGGAGAATTCGATGGCGCCAGCGTCAAGCAAAAGACCGAAAATCGTCGTTACCCGGCGCCTGCCGGACCAGATCGAGGCGCGGATGATGGAGCTGTTCGACACGCGCCTCAACGAGGCCGACCAGCCCCTGAGCAAGGCCGACTTGATCGCCGCGGCCCAGGAGGCGGACGTTCTCGTGCCCACCGTGACCGATCCCATCGACGCCGAGGTGATCGGGCAGGCCGGCACCGGGCTCAAATTGATCGCGAGCTTCGGCACCGGCGTCGACCACATCGATCTCGCCGCCGCCAAGGCCCGCGACATCATGGTGACCAACACGCCGGGCGTCTTGACCGAAGACACCGCCGACATGACCATGGCGCTCATCCTGGCCGTGCCGCGCCGGCTCGCGGAGGGCGAACGGCTCATGCGCTCCGGCCAATGGCAGGGCTGGGCGCCGACCTCGATGCTCGGCAACCGCATCTACGGCAAGCGGCTCGGCATTATCGGAATGGGCCGCATCGGGCAGGCGGTGGCGCGCCGCGCGAGCGGCTTCGGCCTCTCGATCCACTACCACAACCGCAACCGCTTGCACCCCGGCATCGAGGAGGAGCTGGAGGCGACCTACTGGGAAAGCCTCGACCAGATGCTCGCGCATACGGACCTGATCTCGATCCATTGTCCGAGCACGCCGGCCACCTATCATCTGTTGTCGGCGCGCCGGCTCAAGCTGATCCGTTCGCACGCCTACATCGTCAACACTTCGCGGGGCGGCGCGATCGACGAAAGCGCCTTGCTCCAGCTGCTGCAGTCCGGCGCCATTGCCGGCGCCGGGCTCGACGTCTACGAGAAGGAACCGGCGGTCAATCCGAAGCTGCTCGCGCTCGACAATGTCGTGTTGCTGCCGCATATGGGTTCGGCCACCGTGGAAGGCCGCCTCGACATGGGCGAGAAGGTCTTGATCAATATCCGCACCTTCGCCGACGGCCACACGCCGCCCGACCTGGTGCTCGACGTTCATCTCTGAGGCCGCGCCTATCAGGTCGCAAGAGGCCGAGGGTTCAAGAAACCGCGCAGGGCTCGTCTTGTGCCGCCGCCCGATGGAGCGAAAGGTCCTTGATGGTGGCGTTTTCGCCGCACAGCGGGCACATCGGGTCGCGTTTGACGCGGATCTGGCGGAAGGTGGCACCGAGCGCGTCGTAGATCAGCAACTGCCCCGAGAGGCTGTCGCCGATGCCGAGCAGCTCCTTGAGCACTTCCGTGGCTTGCAGAGAGCCTACGGTGCCCGCGATGGCGCCGAGAATGCCGCCCTCCGCACAGGATGGAATCAGGCCGGGCGGCGGCGGCTCGCGGAAGATGCAGCGGTAGCTCGGATTGTTGCCCTCGAGATGGGCCTTGAAGGTGGCGAGCTGGCCATCGAAGCGCAGGATGGCGCCGGAGACCAAGGTCGTTTTCGAGAAATAGCAGGCGTCGTTGATCAAAAATCGGGTGGCGAAATTGTCGCTGCCATCGGCCACCAGATCATAGTCGGCGAAGCGCGCCATGACATTGTCCACGGTCAGCCGCTCGGTATGCGGGATAACAGTAACGTCCGAGTTGATCTCGGCGATGGCACCGAGCGCGCTTTCCGTCTTTGGCGTGCCGAGCCGCGCGGTTTTGTGGATAATCTGTCGTTGCAGGTTCGACAGCGACACCGCGTCGTCGTCGATCACGCCAAGCGTGCCGACGCCGGCGGCGGCGAGATAGAGCAGCAGCGGCGAACCCAGCCCACCGGCGCCGACCACCAGCACCTTCGATTGCAGCAGCTTGGCTTGGCCTGTGCCGCCGACTTCCGGAAGGATGATGTGGCGCGCGTAGCGCTCGATCTGGCTCTCGTTGAAATCCATGGTCCCCGGCCTTCTCAGATGCCGCTGAACAGATCGGTCGAAAGATAGCGTTCGGCGAAGGACGGCACGATCACGACGATGCGTTTGTCGGCCATTTCCGGCCGCGCGCCGACCTCGAGCGCGGCGGCAATCGCGGCGCCCGACGAGATGCCGACCGGCATGCCTTCCAGCTTAGCCGCCTGCCGCGCCGTCTCGAACGCGGTTTCGTTGCCGATGGAAAGAATTTCGTCGATCACGTCGGGGTCCAAGATCTCGGGCACGAAGCCGGCGCCGATCCCCTGAATCTTGTGCGGGCCAGGTAGGCCGCCGGCGAGCACTTGGCTGTCTTCCGGCTCGACCGCGATCATCTTGAGGTGCGGGAGGCGCGGTTTCAGGGCCTCGGCGAGCCCGGTAATGGTGCCGCCGGTACCGACGCCGCTGACGATCGCGTCCAGGGCATGACCCGTATCGCGCCAGATTTCCTCGGCCGTGGTGGCGCGGTGGATCGCCGGGTTGGCCAAGTTCGCGAATTGCTGCGGCATGAGCGCGTCGGGCAGGGAATCGACGATCTCCTGGGCGCGGGCGAGGGCTCCCCGCATGCCCTGCTTGGCTGGCGTCAACTCGAGTTCCGCGCCCAGTAATTTCAAGAGCTTGCGCCGTTCCAGCGACATGCTCTCCGGCATCGTCAGGATCAAACGGTAGCCCCTCGCCGCGCAGACGAAGGCGAGCGCGATGCCCGTGTTGCCGGAGGTTGGCTCGACCAGCACGGTTTTGCCCGGCGTGATCCGCCCGGCGGCCTCGGCGGCGTTCACCATGGCAAAGCCGATGCGGTCTTTTACCGAACCCAGCGGATTGAAGAATTCAAGCTTGCAAACGATCTCGGCGTGCGCGCCCGCGAGCTCCGGCATGCGGTTGAGCCGCACCAGCGGCGTCGAGCCCACCGTATCGACGATGCTGTCGTAGATCTTGCCGCGGACGACAGGCTCCGGCAGGCGGGCGAGCGGCTCGGACGAACCGTTCGCGGACTTATGTTTCGTCTCTTGCATGGTTTGCTAACGATCCCGCATGTGCTCGGCGTCTGCTTGCGGCGCCCGCCCGGAAGCTAACCCGCCCGACCGCTAAATGGTGTAGTCGAGGCGGGCGCGCGCCTCGCTCTCGATGCCAGAGCTGTGGGCGCGCCGGCACAACTCCTCGATGTTGACATCGTCCAGCCGAGTCAAGATGTGGTCCTGCAAATCATGCCAAAACGGGCGCAGCACATTGGCGCCGAGATCCGACAGGGCGGCGTCGTCCTCGCCATCGTCTCCGTCCTCCAGCGCGCGCACGACACGGGCGATCTCGCCGATCGAGATACGCCGGCGCTCCCGCGCCAACCGATAGCCGCCACGCGGCCCGCGCACGCCCTTGAGGATGCCCGCGCGCACCAGGCATTGCATGACTTGTTCGAGATAGCGGGGCGGAATCGCTTGGCGGCGGGTGATCTCGCGGCTCTGCACCGGCTCGGCGCCCGCGTTATAGGCGATGTCGACCACGGCCTCCAGCGCGTACATCAGCTTTTTCGACGGTCGCAACACGATCTGACCCGCTCCCTAACCTGCTCTGGCCGCGCGGGTCTCGAGGCCGCTGGAACCGAAGCCGCCGGCGCCGCGAGCGCTTTCCGGCAGCTGTTCGACCAGCTGCCATCGGGCCCGCGACACTGGCGCAACGACGAGCTGCGCGATGCGCATGCCGCGTTTGACCGTGAACGGCTCGGCCCCGAAATTGGCCAGAATAACGCCGATTTCGCCCCGGTAATCGGCGTCCACCGTGCCGGGGCTATTGAGCACCGTGACGCCATGCTTGAGCGCCAGGCCCGAACGCGGCCGTATCTGCGCCTCGTAGCCGGGCGGTAGCGCGATGCCGAGACCGGTCGGAATCAGCACCCGCTCGCCCGGCGCCATGGTCAGGGCGGTGTCCACGGCGGCCGCCAAGTCCATGCCGGCGCTGTCGTCGCTCGCATAGGCCGGCAGCGCCAGGTCGGCGCCGTGGGGCAAGCGCACGACGGCAATGTCGATGGGCGCGCTCATGACGATGCCGGCTCCGGGCTGGCGGGGCCGACGGCCCGGGCGATGCATTCGGCGAGCCGGCTGGCGACGGCGCTTTTAGCTGACGGCGGCCAATCCTCGACGAGCGGCGCGCCGGCCTTGCCGTCCTTGATCAGGAGATGCACCGTATTGGTCTCGCCGCCGAAGGTGCCGCTCTCCGGGGAGACGTCGTTGGCCACGATCCAGTCGCAGCCCTTGGCAGCGAGCTTTTCCGTGGCGAATTCGACGACATTTTCGGTCTCCGCGGCAAAGCCGATGACCAGGCGCGGCCGCTGCGCGGTGCGCGCGCTCAGGGTGGCAAGAATATCCGGGTTCTCGACCAGATCGAGCGCCAGCGGCCGGTTGCCGGCGCCGCGGCTGGCGCGCGCCTTCTTGAGTTTTTTCGGGCTCGGCTCGGCGGCGCGCCAGTCCGAGACCGCCGCCGCACACACCGCGACATCCACCGGCAGCGCATCCAGGCAAGCGCTCAGCATCTCTTGCGCGGTCTCGACATGGATCGTCTCGATCCCCTCCGGATCCGGCTCCGCCGTGGGGCCCGAGACCAGCGTGACGCCCGCGCCGAGCCGGGCACAGGCGGCGGCGATGGCATGGCCCTGCTTGCCCGACGAGCGGTTGCCGATGAAGCGAACCGGATCGATCGGCTCGTGGGTCGGACCGCTGGTGACCAGCGCGGTCAGCCCGGCGAGCGTTTGCGCGCCGCGAAAAAACCGCTCGATCGCGGCCAGGATCTCGTCCGGCTCGGCCATGCGCCCTTCGCCGACTTCGCCTTCCGCGAGGGCGCCCGCGACCGGGCCGACGCGCAGCACGCCGTCGGTCTCGAGACGCGCGAGATTGCGCCGTGTCGCCGGGTGTTGCCACATACGCGTGTTCATGGCCGGCGCGATTATCACCGGCTTGTCGGTGGCGAGCAGCGCGGTGGTCGCCAGATCGTCCGCGATGCCATTGGCCATCTTGGCGAGGATGTCGGCCGAGGCCGGCGCGACGACCACCAAATCGGCCTCGCGCGAGAGCCGGATATGGCCGATTTCGCTCTCGTCGGTGAGCGAAAACAGATCGGTGTAGGCTTTTTCCTGCGCCAAGGTCGCGACCGAAAGCGCGGTGACGAACTCGGCGCCGCCCTTGGTCAGGATGCAGCGCACCCGCACCCCGCGCTCGCGCAGACGGCGGATGAGATAAAGGCTCTTATAGGCCGCGATGCCTCCGGAAATGATCAGAAGCAGGCGCTTTTCATCGCTCACGGGCGGGGAATCCGGTAGTTTTCCGTTTCTGTGATGTGAATAAAAGTAGGCCCCGGGCGCCCGCTTGGCAAGGGGTTGGCGCTGTGTCCGAGGCCGGTTTCAGGCTGCTGCGGGGGCGCTCGCTGCGGCACAGGCGGGCAAGCTGAAACCGCCCGTCAATAGAGCTGGACCGCGAGCAACGCGGCCAGCAGCAGGGCGATCAGGCCGAGCACCACGTGCACCCCAACTAGGCGGCTGCGCCGGCCGCTCAGGGCCTTGGTGGTCTCGGCGTCGAGCTTGACGCCGCCTTCGAGCGCTTCGAGCGCCCGCTCGGTGCGCGCGACCACGCTGGGTATCCGGCGCGCCACTTCCAGGCTGTCCCTGACCGCCTCCCGCAGCCGCGCTTCCGGGCCCAAATTCTCCCGCACCCAACGCTCGATCATGGGTTGGCACAGCTCCCACATGTTCTCTTCCGGGCTAAGCTTGCGGCTCAGACCCTCGGCCATCAGCATGGTCTTTTGCAGCAGCAGCAGGTGCGGTTGGGTTTCCATGGCGAAGGTCTCGGTGACCTGAAACAGCTGGCCGAGCAGCTGGGCGATGGAGATCTCGGCCATGGGTCGCCCGAATATGGGCTCGCCGATCGAGCGAACGGCTTGGGTGAATAAGGCTTTCGACTTGGTGCGCGGCACGTAGCCCGCCTCGAAATGCACCTTGGCGACGCGCTCGTAGTCGCCGGTGAGAAAGCCCAGGAGCATTTCGGCGAGATAGCGCCGCGTCTCGCGGTCGAGCCGGCCCATGATGCCGAAATCGACCGCCACGATGTCGCCCTTGGCGTCGACCATCAGGTTGCCGGGATGAAAATCGGCGTGGAAAAAGCCGTCGCGAAACACCTGATGAAAAAACGCCCCCGCCGACTTGGCCAGAATCTCGCTCGGATCGTGGCCGGCGGCGATCAGCGCCTCGCGCTCGTCGATGCGCAGGCCCGCCACCCGCTCGAGCGTCAGCACCCGCCGGCTGGTGCGCTGCCAATCGACGGCGGGCACGTGGTAATCCGTATCGTCGGCGAAGTTCTCGCGCAATTCGGAGGCCGCCGCCGCCTCGAAGCGCAGGTCCATTTCCAGCGCCACCGTGTCGGCAAAGGTCTGGATCGCCTCCCTCGGCTTGAGCCGGCGCCAGGTCGGCATGGCGCGTTCGGCGAGGGCAGCGAGCCAATAGAACAGCTCGAGATCGCGGGCAAAGGCGCGCTCGATGCCCGGTCTCAGGATCTTGACCGCCACCGGCTCGCCCTCGGTGGTGACGGCGAAATGCACCTGCGCGATCGCGGCGGCGGCGACCGGCGTGTCCGAGAAATCCCGATACAACTCGTCGAGCGGGCGGCCGAACTCCGCTTCGACGATGGCGCGGGCGTCGCGGCCGCGAAACGGCGGCAGTTTGTCCTGCAACTCCGAGAGATCGCGGGCGACCTCCTCGCCCAGCAGATCGGGACGCGTCGCCAGCGCCTGACCGAACTTGATGAAGCTCGGCCCCAGCACCTGCAACGCCTTGGCCAGGCGCTGGCCGGGCCGGCCCAGCCGGCGGCGTTTGGGCGCCACGGCCACGATGAAGGTGACGAAAGGCGCGATACGCGCCTCCTCGAGCAGGAACAGCGCGTCATAGCGCGCCAGAATCCAGGCGATGTGGAGCAGCCGTCTGATGTTCCTCAGCGCCCGGCGCATGGCCTGCGGTCTCTTGCGATCAGGTTCGCCAGGCGGAGTGCAGGGCGGCGACGCCACCGGTCAACGCCCGATAGCGAACGCCGCCGAAACCGGCCTGCGCGATCATCTCCGCGAACCGTCCCGGCGGCGGAAATCGCCGAATGCTTTCCACCAGATATTGATAGGCATCGCGCTCGCCGGCGACGATCTGGCCGAGCGTCGGGATCACGGCAAACGAATAGAGGTCGTAGAGGCGGTCCAGGCCGGGCCGCACCGCCGGGCTGAACTCCAGACAAAGAAAACGTCCGCCGGGCCGCAACACCCGGCGAGCTTCGGCGAGCACCGGTTCGACGTGGGCGACATTGCGCATGCCGAAGGCGATCGTGTAGGCGTCGGCCGAGCGCGCCGCGAGGGGCAGGAACGCCGCGTCGCCGACCAGCCAGTCGATGCCGTCGAGAATGCCGCGGTCCCACGCCCGGTCGCGGCCGGCCTCGATCATGCGCGCGCTCAAGTCGCAAACGATGACCCGGCCCCGCTCCGCTCCCGCGTCGGCGCCGCCGAGCCGGTGCAGAAAACGAAAGGCGATATCGCCTGTGCCGCCGGCCACGTCGACCAGCGTCATGCCCGGTTTCGGCGCCAGCCAATCGATCATGTCGCGCTTCCAGAAGCGGTGCACGCCACCGCTCATGAGGTCGTTCATGAGATCGTAGCGGCCGGCGACGCGGTCGAATAAATCGCGCACCAGACCGGCTTTTTCGCTCGCGCCAACGCGCCTGTAGCCGAAATCGACGTCGTCCGCGCCGCGGCCCGCCTCGGAGTTTGCACCCATGACGGGCGAGGATAGCCTAGCGCCCTGGGAGGCGCTACCTTACGGACCGATGCCGGAATTGCCCGAGGTTGAAACCGTTTGCCGTGGTCTCGCGCGGCGCCTCACGGCGCGCCGCTTCGTGCGTGTCGACGTGCGCCGGCCGAATCTCAGATTGCCCCTGCCGGACGATCTTGCCTCGCGCCTGACCGGGCGGCGCGTGGCGCGCGTTGGGCGGCGGGGCAAATATATCCTGATGACCCTCGACGATGGCACCGTTCTGATCGTGCATCTGGGCATGTCCGGGCGATTGTTTGTCTCCGACCAGGCGCCCGCGGTGCCCGGCGTACACGACCATGTCATCTTCGCTTGCGACGATGGCACCACCATGACCTACACCGATCACCGCCGCTTCGGTCTCATAACGTTGGCCCGCGATAACACGGTCGAACGCCATCCACTGCTCGCCGCCATGGGGCCCGAACCGCTCGACGAGGCGTTCGACGGAGCCCTTCTCGCCGCCCGGCTCAACGGCAAGCGCGCGCCGCTCAAGGCGGCGCTCTTGGATCAGCGCGTGGTCGCTGGGCTGGGTAACATCTATGTCTGCGAAGCGCTCTTTCATGCCGGCCTGAGCCCGCGCCGCAAGGCCCATACGGCTCGCGGCAAGCGTGCGGACAGGTTGGCCACGGCGATTCGCCGCGTCCTGACCGAGGCGATCGCGGCAGGCGGCTCGAGCCTCAGGGATTACGTCCAGGTCTCCGGCGAACTCGGCTATTTTCAGCGCAACTTCGCCGTCTACAGCCGAGCCGGTCAACCTTGCCCCGGCTGCGATTGCGGCGGCGGGGTGCGGCGGATCGTGCAAAGCGGCCGCTCGACATACTATTGCGCCAAGCGGCAACGTTGATGGCCCGGTGAGTTACGAGGCTGCGTCCATGCGGATTTCACTTCCGTTGATTGCGCTCACGCTGTTCGTTGCCGTGGCGTCCGGGCGCCCAAGCGCCGGCGGCGACGGAGAGAGCGCGTTCGTGATCGGCATCGAAGACATGCCGCTGATGGCCGGCTTGATCGAGGACGAGGAAGCAAGCCTGGTCTTCGACAAGCCCGACGGCCGCTTGGTCGAAGCCTATGCTTTCGGCCGGCTCGGCGCCGACGAGGTGAGCGAATTCTACCGGACGACACTGCCGGCGCTTGGCTGGCGGCATGTCGACAACCTTGCTTTTTTGCGCGAAGGCGAGATGCTACGCATCCATCTGGTCGCTGGAGAGGATGGCTTGACGGTACGATTTGTCCTCTCGCCGCAATAGGCTGTGACGAAAGACTTTGACGAAAGACTGTGACGAAAGACTGTGACGAAACTTACCCGCCGCGACGTAGCGGGTCCCGGAAAGCGGAGCACGAGCATGGCTTACGAGAACATTATTCTCGACACACGGGGACGCGTCGGAATCATCACGCTGAACCGCCCGAAAGCACTCAACGCGCTCAACGCCGCGCTGATCGGAGAGCTCAACCAGGCGCTCGACAGCATGGAGGCGGACGCCGAAATTGGCGCCATTGTCATTACCGGCAGCGAAAAAGCCTTTGCGGCGGGCGCCGATATCAAGGAGATGCAATCCAAGGATTTTATTGCTGCCTATGTCGGAGACTTTATCGGCAAGTGGGATCGGGTTACCGCCTGCCGCAAACCCGTGATCGCGGCCGTCGCCGGCTATGCGCTGGGCGGGGGGTGCGAGCTCGCCATGATGTGCGACATCATCATCGCCGCCGATACCGCCAAGTTCGGGCAGCCCGAGATTACCCTTGGCATCATCCCGGGCTCCGGCGGGACCCAGCGCCTGACCCGCGCCGTGGGCAAGGCCAAGGCGATGGAAATGATCTTGACCGGGCGCATGATGGATGCCGAGGAGGCGGAGCGCTGCGGCCTCGTCAGCCGCGTGGTTCCGGCCGTGGAGCTGATGGACGAGGCCATGAAGGTCGCCGAGCGCATCGCCCATTTCTCCCAGCCGGTGGTCGCGCTCGGCAAGGCAGTGGTCAATCGGGCCTTCGAGACCACGCTGGCTGAAGGCGTTCGATACGAACGCGCGGTGTTCTATTCGATCTTCGCGACCGAAGATCAAAAGGAGGGCATGGCCGCTTTCATCGAGAAGCGCGAACCCGCGTTCAGCAACAAATAGGCCGGTGCCATCCAGATGGGTACCACGCCAGTGCGGTTGACGCGCGAGAGGCGCGCGGATAGATATAAGCCCCCATTCCAAGACAGCCGTGGACTAGCAAGCGATGGCGCATTCTCTGCAGGCAAAAAAGCGCATTCGGCAGACCAAGACGCGCACGGCGGTCAATCGCGCGCGCGTAAGCCGCATTCGAACCTTTCTCCGTCGTGTGGAGGAGGCCGTGGCGAACGGCGACAAGGAGCTCGCACAGGCGGCACTTCGCGCCGCGCAACCCGAGCTGATGCGCGGCGTCACCAAAGGCGTGCTGCACAAGAACACAGCGGCGCGCGACATATCCCGCCTGACAAAGCGCGTCAACGCGCTGGCATAGAAACTTTCGAACATTCGGTTTGCGGCCCGAGAATCACCGAGGGTTGCGCGCCAAGGCACTGGCCCGACGTGCCGGAATACGGATTGATCCGCGCGCGACACGGATCGATCCGCGCGCGACGATGTGTCGCGCGGAGCATTCCGAACGCCGCACCGTGGACCGGCCGAGGGCCGCAATGTACTTTTCGAAGGAGTCCAGCAGGTTAAGTAATCGCGCTCATTTTTAAGCTGAAAACGACACTCTAGTTTGACTTCGTCGGAATTTCGTAAGTTCTTATTTCGGACCGGTTGCCAGCGGTGAGGCATCGGATTAACCTAGTCGACACCTGCCGGGTCACTCTGGCGGGGGTGCGTTACACAAAAAAATTACATGTTGCCGAGCAGTGGGGGTTCGAGCTGCCTGATCAGGCGGCCCCGCCCAAGAGCCAGGTAGCAAGAAAAGAACGACGCAGCGCTTAGGGGGATTTGAATGGCACTCCAGGACGTGCGCCTTGCGGCGCGTCGGCGGCTCGGGCCGGGCAATGGGTATGCCGGCGACGTGACGCCCGAGGAGGCCTGGAAAATACTTTCCGAAGAGCCACACGCCGTCCTCGTCGATGTCCGCACGGCGCCGGAATGGTCCTTTGTCGGGGTGCCCGACCTCGGCCCCTTGAGCAAAGATCTCGTGACCGTTGCGTGGCAAAGTTTCCCGTCGATGGAAGTGAATCCGAATTTCGCCGCGGAGCTGCGGGCTCGCGGCATCGAGAACGATCATGCGCTCGTGTTCCTGTGCCGCAGCGGCGCGCGCTCTAAGTCGGCCGCCCGGGCCATGACCGCGCTTGGTTACGCCGAATGCTACAACCTACTCGACGGTTTCGAAGGACCGCACGATGAGCAAAAGCGGCGCGGAACGATCGCGGGCTGGAAGGTCGTGGGCCTTCCTTGGATGCAGGGCTGATTGATGCCAAGTGAAGCGGCCGAGAACGTGCAGGACTTCGAAGAGCAGTGGGCGCGAATCCGGAATCGGCTGCGCGCCGAGTTGGGCGACGCGGCATATCGTAGCTGGTTGAAACCACTGATTTTTCGCGGTGTAAAAGACGATACGGCCATGATCGGTGCGCCGACCCGGTTTCTCCGCGACTGGGTTATTTCACGCTACGCCGAGCGCATTCGCGAACTCTGGGCGGGCGAGAATTCCCGTGTCGCGTCGGTCGATTTCGAGGTGCATTCCATTGGCGCGCCCGAACGCGCCACCCCGAGCAAGACCACCGGAGCGGAGCGCAAGGAAGCGCCCAGTGGCCATCAGCTGACCCTTCGCGCGCTCGAGGACGTCGATGCGGAATTGTGCTCGCCGCTCAACACACGCTTCACCTTCGCCAATTTTGTCGTCGGCAAGCCGAACGAGTTCGCCTACGCCGCCGCGCGCCGCGTGGCCGAGGTCGACAAGGCTCCGTTCAACCCGCTTTATCTCTATGGCGGTGTGGGCTTGGGCAAGACCCATCTCATGCACGCCATGGCCTGGCACATCCGCTCGCGCGATCCGGGGCGCCGCGTCCTTTATCTTTCGGCCGAGCGGTTCATGTACCATTTCGTCCGGGCGGTTCGGTACAACGACACCATGACCTTCAAGGAGCAGTTCCGCTCCGCCGACATGCTGCTTATCGACGATGTTCAATTCATCTGCGGCAAGGACAGCACGCAGGAGGAGTTCTTTCACACCTTCAATGCGTTGGTGGACCATAATCGGCAGGTCGTGATCTCCGGCGACCGCTCGCCGAGCGATCTGGACGAGATGGAGGAGCGCCTGCGCTCCCGCCTCGGCTGGGGTCTGGTGGCGGACATCCACGCCACCACCTACGAGTTGCGCCTTGGCATCCTGCAGGCCAAGTCGGAGCAGATGGGCATGCCCCACATGCCGCGCGACGTCCTGGAGTTTCTTGCCCACAAGATCACCTCCAATGTGCGCGAGCTCGAAATGGCGCTCAACCGCGTCGCCGCGCACGCCACGCTGATGGGCCGCTCGATCACCCTGGAAGTGACTCAGGAAGTGTTGCGCGACCTGCTGCGCTCAAACGATCGCCGTGTTACCATCGAAGAGATCCAGCGGCGCGTGGCCGAGCATTACAACATCAAGCTTGCCGAGATGTCGTCGGAGCGCCGCGCCCGGGCGGTGGCCCGGCCACGTCAGGTGGCGATGTTTCTCAGTAAGCAACTCACGGCCCGGTCGCTGCCCGAAATCGGGCGGAAATTCGGCGGCCGGGACCACACGACGGTGATGCACGCGGTTCGCAAGATCGAGCAGCTGCGCCAGTCCGATGCGGCCATTGCCGAGGATGTGGAGCTGCTTCGTCGCATGCTCGAGAGCTAGCGCATTTCCCGCTGGCGCGGAATCTCACCGGCCCGCACCCCCTCCCTGCCACCCCAAGCGTACACTGCCATGGGTGGCCGGGAGGGGGTGCGGGCCGGTACCGTTCGAACTTGAAATGAGCTAGCCTATTTCAGTTTGAACGGCGCGGGCCACGGGGGATTTTCACGGTTTTCCGGGGGCTGGCGGGGGCGGTCCGAGAGGGCCGTTTTTGCTGCCGAATCGGGCTCGTTCCTGGTATAGTTAGCAACATTCCAGAACGGTCGAGTCTAGCGGCCGTCATCGCCTCGTCGGCGACCGAATAGGGTGCCCACGGCGGCCCCAACAGCAACCGGAATAATCGCAGTTCGCGCATGAAACTGACGATCGAACGCACGGCGCTTCTCAAGTCGCTGGCGCACGTCCAGAGCGTGGTGGAGCGGCGCAATACGATCCCGATTCTGTCGAACGTGCGCCTCGATGCGGGCGACGACGGCAAGGTGCATCTGACCGCGACCGATATGGACCTTGCCATCGTCGAATCCGCCGGCGCCGATATCGGTCAGGGCGGCGCGACCACGACGCCCGCGCACACCCTTTACGACATCGTGCGCAAGCTGCCCGAGGGCGCCCAGGTGGAGATCAGCTCGGGCACCACCGACGGCCAGTTGGAGCTTCGCTCCGGCCGGTCGCGATTCACGCTGACCTGCCTTCCCGTCGAAGATTTTCCGATCATGGCCGAAGGCGACTTGCCGCACCAGTTCAGCTTGTCCGCGGCCGCTCTGCGCCGGCTCGTCGACAAAACCCGCTTCGCCATCTCGACCGAGGAGACGCGGTACTATCTGAACGGCATATTCGTCCATGCCGCCGACGAGGACGGCGTTGCCTGCCTGCGCGCGGTGGCGACAGACGGACACCGCCTGGCGCGGGTCGACATGGATTTGCCGGCCGGCGCGGCCGAGATGCCCGGGGTGATCGTGCCGCGCAAGACAGTGGCGGAGCTTCGCAAGCTAATCGACGAGAGCGAGGCGGAGGTCGCCATCGCGCTCTCCGAGACCAAGATCCGGTTCGCGACGGACAATGCCGTGTTGACGTCGAAACTGATCGACGGCTCTTTCCCCGACTACGAGCGCGTGATTCCAAGTGGTAACGATAAGCTCATGCAGGTCGACAACAAGGCGTTCGCCGAAGCGGTGGATCGGGTCTCGACGATCTCCACGGAGAAATCGCGCGCCATCAAGCTGAGCCTCGATAAGGGCAAGGTAACCCTGTCGGCGGCCAGCCCCGACGCCGGCACGGCGAGCGAAGAGCTCGACGCCGAATATGACGAGGCGCCTATCGAGATCGGGTTCAATTCGCGCTATGTGCTTGATATGGCGAGCCAGATCGAGGGCGAGGGGGTCGAGTTTCTGTTGGCCGACGCGGCCTCGCCGACCCTGGTGCGCGATTCCGGCGATGGCCGGGCGATTTACGTCATCATGCCGATGCGGGTGTAGGTGAGCGGCGCGCTGATGGCTCCGAAATCCGCCGCGTCGACGGCTGGCGCAGCCGAGCGGTTTTCGGTTCGGCGCCTCACGCTGAACGGCTTCCGCTGCTATCGGGCGCTGCGATTAACGCCCGATCCGCGGCCCGTGGTGCTGGTGGGCCCAAACGGCGCGGGCAAGACCAATCTGCTGGAGGCGCTCTCCTATCTGAGCCCCGGGCGCGGCCTGCGCGGCGCCAAGCTCTCGGCGGTGGCACACCGCGCGGGAGGCGCCAGCGAGCCCACCGCCAACGAGCCCACCGCCAACGAGCCTGGCGCCAACGAGCCTGGCGCCAACGAGCCTGGCGACAGCGCCAGTCACAGCGCCGGTCACAGGGCCGATCAGTGGGCGGTCGCCGCCGACCTGATGGGACCCGATGGGCCGGTCTCACTTGGCTCGGGCTGGTCCGATCCGGGCCCAGACGGCACCGGGCGCGAGCGTCGGGCGGTGAAGATCGACGGCGCGGCCGCCCATGCCCAGTCGGCGCTGGCGCAGCATGTCAGCATGGTCTGGTTGACGCCCGAGATGGATCGGCTGTTCAGCGATGCGCCGGCCGGCCGCCGGCGGTTCCTGGATCGGCTGGTCTATGGACTGGATCCCGACCATGCCGCGCGGGTACAGAATTACGATAGCAGCCGGCGCGAGCGCACGCGGCTGTTGCGCGCGGGTAGGGGCGAGCCGTCGTGGCTTGCGGCGCTGGAGCGCAACATGGCCGGCCATGCCGTCGCCATCGCGGCGGCGCGGCTCGATTTTCTGGCGCGCCTGGCGAACGCGCTGCGCGGCGCCGACGGAGCGTTCCCGCGGCCCGAGGTCGCGGTGACGGGGCTGATCGAAGAGTGGCTGGCCACGATGCCGGCGCTCGAGGCCGAGGAGCGCTACCAGGCCCGGCTGGCCGCGGATCGGCGGCGAGACGCGGAGGCCGGCAGCAGCGAAGGCGTGCACCGCAGCGATCTCGCGGTTCATCTCGGCGCGGGCGGCATGCAAGCCGCGTTGGGCTCGACGGGCGAGCAGAAAGCCGCCTTGATCGCGCTTGTGCTCGCCCACGCGCGGTTGTTGGCCAGCTTGCGGGGCGGCGTGCCGATCCTGCTGCTCGATGAAGTGGTTGCGCATCTCGATGCAGCCCGTCGGGCGGCGCTGTTCGAGGAGATCCTGGCGCTTGGCGCCCAGGCCTGGATGAGCGGCACCGATCGCACCTTGTTCGCGCCGCTCGGCGACGCCGCGCAATTCTACTTCGTACGCAACGCGACCATCACCGAGGAGGCCCGCTTTGGCTGATCCGATGCCTCAGCCCGCCGGCAAGAGCCGCGCGGCCGAGAACGGGGCCGAATACGGCGCGGAGTCGATCAAGATCCTGCGTGGGCTCGATGCCGTGCGCAAGCGGCCCGGCATGTATATCGGCGACACCGACGACGGTTCCGGCCTTCACCGCCTGATCTACGAGGCCGTGGACAATTCGGTCGATGAGGCGCTGGCCGGATATTGCGACCACATCGAAATCATACTCAACGCCGACGGCTCCGCGACGGTACGCGATAACGGCCGCGGCGTGCCAACCGATATTCATCCGGAAGAAGGCGTCTCGGCCGCCGAAGTGATCATGACCAAGTTGCACGCCGGGGGAAAGTTCGACCAAAACATCTACAAGGTTTCGGGCGGGCTACACGGCGTCGGCGTCTCTGTGGTCAACGCGCTGTCCGAGCATCTCGAGCTCAGGATCTGGCGCGACGGCAAGGAGCATGTCATGCGCTTTGCCGACGGCGATCCGGAAGCGCCGCTCGCGGTCGTCGGCGAGGCCGGCGAGAGAACGGGAACGGAAGTCACCTTCGTGCCGTCGCCCGTCACTTTCACCAAGACCGAATTCGACTTCGAGACCCTCGAACATCGCTTGCGCGAGCTCGCCTTCCTCAACCCGGACTTGCGCGTCGTGCTCACCGACGAGCGCGCCGCCGAGCCCAAGGTCTCGGAGCTGCATTACGCCGGCGGCATCGAGGCCTTCGTGCGATATCTCGACCGCGCCAAGCAACCATTGTTCGAGCAGCCCATCACCTTCAGCGGCGACAAAGACACCATCATCGTGGATGCCTCGCTGCAATGGAACGACAGCTATCACGAGACGGTGCTGTGCTTCACCAACAACATTCGCCAAGCCGACGGCGGCAGCCATTTGGCCGGATTGCGCGCCGCGCTGACACGCACCATCAACAACTATGCGACCAACAGCGGCATCGCGAAGCGAGAGAAAATCTCGATCACGGGCGACGACGCGCGCGAGGGGCTCACCTGCGTGCTCTCGCTGCGGGTGCAGGACCCGAAATTTTCCTCGCAAACCAAAGAGAAGCTGGTCAGCTCCGAGGTCCGCCCGGTGGTGGAAAGCGTGATCGCCGACCGCCTGGGCCAATGGTTCGAAGAGCACCCCAGCGAGGCCAAGACGATCATCGCCAAGGTGATCGAGGCAGCCGCGGCCCGCGTGGCGGCGCGCAAGGCACGCGACCTGACGCGGCGCA
>JAUVWK010000441.1 GCA_030604165.1 Alphaproteobacteria bacterium
CCACCTCGGTGAACAGCGCGCCGCCCAGCAAATAGCCGAGCTGCAGCCCGGTGATGGTGGCGATAGGCGGCAGGGCGTTGCGCAGGGCGTGCCGCCAGAGGATGGTGCGGCGCGCGAACCCCTTGGAACGGGCGACGCGGATGTAACCCTGGCTCATCACCTCGAGCATCGACGAGCGCACCATGCGCGTAATGATCGCCGCCGGCGCTGCCGCGGTCGCCACCGCCGGCAGTACCAGATGGTGCAACACGTCGAGCAGCCCGCCGTCGCCGCGCATGCTGATCATGCCGGTGGCCGGAAAGACGCGCCAGTTGAGCGCAAACAAGAGCACCAGGATGAGACCAAGCCAAAACGGCGGCGTGCTGCCGAGTAGCAGCGTGACCGACATGCCGACGCGGTCGAACAGGGAAAACGAGCGCGCCGCGGCGAGCATGCCGACGAAGAAACCGATCCACAGCGCGATGATCAGGCTGGCGACCGCGAGGATGACGGTGTTGACGAAACGCGGAAATACCAGGTCGCTGACCGCCCGGTTGGTGGCGATGGAGGTGCCGAAATCGCCTTGCACGACATGGCTCAGCCATTTGACGTATTGCACCGGCAAGGGCTGATCGAGGCCGAGCGCGTGACGCAAGGTCTCCTTCGCCGCTTCCGTCGCCATCGGGCCGAGCATGGTCACCGTGGCGTCGCCCGGCGCCAGGTGCACCAGGAGAAAAATAATGATGGAGACGCCGAAAAGGACGGGAACGATGGCGATCAAGCGGGTGACGACGTAGCGAATCACGGCGCCGGGCCCCACCACCCGCCGCCCTCGACGCGGCGGGCAGGCACGACAAGACGGGGTGATGGCGGCCGGTGCGGCTCCGCGCCCGGTCCGCCCATCACCCCGGAGTCCCTAGTACCAAGGAGCGGTACTAGCCGTTACTCGATCCAGATGGTCGAGAGATCGATCCAATCTTCGGGCGGATTGACGAAGCCCTTCACGCGAGCGGAGGTGAACATCGGCTGCATGTCGTCCAGCAGCGGCACGAAACCGGCCTCGTCCATGATGATCCGGTTCGCCTGCTGGTACATCTCGCGCGCCTTGGCTTGGTCTTTTTGCCCGACCGCGCCATCCAGCAACGCATCCACCTCTGGATTGCAGTACCAGCCCGAGTTGACGCCGTTGGGCGGCGTCGAGCCGCAATGGGCGACGATGGCCAGCCACGACGGCACGGTCATGCCCCAGCCGATCTCGTTCATGCCGACGTGATCGCCCATGCCCGAGGCCCATTCGTACATGTAGCTGATCCACTCATACATCTTGACGTCGACCTTGATACCGACCTTTCCCAGATCGCGCGCGACCCACTGCTCGACCAGGTCGCCCAGACCATACTGAAAGGTGTCGAACTGCATCTCGAAGCCGTCCGGGTAGCCGGCCTCGACCAACAGCGCCTTGGCCCCCTCCGGGTCGTAGCTGTAGCTCTGGAACTTGGGGTCGTAGGCGAAGGTGCCCGGCGAGAGCATGCCGTATTCGGGGTTGCCAGTGCGGGCATAGACCTCGCGCACGAGGCTCTCCTTGTCGATCGCCATGTTGATCGCCCGGCGCACGCGCACATCCTTGAGGATCGGATGCTTGTTGTTGAGGTGGATGAACCAGATGAAGGGCACGTTCTTGTTCATGGTCAGGCTGAACCCTTCGTCCGCCAGATCCGCGATGTCGTCCCAGGGCGGCGTGTTGATCATGTCGACCTCGCCGGTCCTGAGCGCGTTGACGCGGGTTGCCGGGTCCTCGAGCGGCCGGAAGATGACGCGATCGAGCTTGGCCTTGCGGCCCCAATAGTCGTCGTAGCGCTCGAGCACGGTCTTCACGCCCTGCTCGCGCTCGACGAACTTGAACGGCCCGGTGCCGATCGGATTGAGCGCGATGCCCTCGTTGCCGTACTTCTCGATCGCCGTCGGGCTGATCATCAGCGGCTCGCCCCAGCTTTGCAGACCCGAGCGGATCCACTCGTAGTTCGGCGCGTTCAAGGTGATCTTGACGGTCATGTCGTCGATCTTCTCGGTCGCCTCGATCCAGCGCGTATAGGCGGCGACAAAGGCCTTGGCCTTTTCGTAGAAGCGCGGCGAGTCCTCGTTCCAGAAGCGGTCGAAATTGTAGATCACCGCATCGGCGTCGAAGGCCGTACCGTCATGGAACTTCACGCCCTCGCGCAGATGGAACGTGTATACCGTGCCGTCGTCCGAGATCTCCCAACTTGTCGCCAAGGCCGGTATCAGATTCGGATATTCCAGGTCGGCCTCGGTCAGATCCTCTTTCGCGAAGCCTTCGAAGATCTGATAGGTCACGTCGTAGGTGAGCCAACCCCCGGTGGCGTGGGGGTCGAGAATATCGGTTTCGGCGGGCATGCCCCAGATCAGGGTGCCGCCCTCGGCCTTGACGCCTTGCGCTGTGGTCACGCCAAGCGCCAGGCTGCCGGCAAACGCCAAAGAAAGCGCCGCCTTGCGAATCGAAATCGCCATTTGAATTCCTCCCGTATTGCTCGTCGCGGCTCTGGTTGTTGCTATTGTTGCGACCGCGCCCATGGATGATACGCGAATTTCTCCTTATCGTTCAAACCTCAATACGCGCCGCGCGGCGGCGGCGCGTGGCCTCCGCGTCGGGCTTGCCCTCGGCATCGACGACCACGCCATAATTCTCGCGCGCGGCTTCCGCCGAAACCAGGTCGTCGCGCAGGTCGTCGGCCACCGCCTCGGGGTCGCGGGCGCGCGGATCGCCATAGCCGGCGCCGCCGGGCAGCGTCAGGAGCAGGCGGTCGTGGGGCGGAATGGTCTGCTGCCCCTTGCCGCGCAGCGTCGTGCCCGAGCCCAGCGCGACGCGGCCCAGCGCACCATTGCCGCCGCCGTCGCGCCCGCGCGCCGGGTGCTCGAGGCGCTCGAACTGAGCCAACACGCTGAACGGCGCCCCGTCGACACCGCCGATTTCCATGATCTGGCCGAGCCCGCCGCGGCGCACGCCGGCGCCGCCGGAATCGGTCGCCATTTCCTTGCGCCAAACCACCACCGGCGCGACAGTCTCGGTCGCCTCCACCGGCATGGTGCGCACGCCGCTCGGAAACGCCGTGGTGGAGAGCCCGTCGCGCGCCGGCCGCGCGCCCGCGCCGCCGC
>JAUVWK010000435.1 GCA_030604165.1 Alphaproteobacteria bacterium
ATAGCCATGTTCGTTTTCTCTAATACAGTGCGGCGAAAATAAATAATATTAGACCGATTGCATAGTAATATTGCGATGTAGGTAGTATGTGGTAGATACTATCTCTTAGTGTTGTTTTGCTCCTTGTGATTATTTATTGAAAATATTTTCGGTACTCCGCTCGAGAGATGACGCTGACCATTCGAATTGTCATCGCTCCTTGGTCTAAGACGAATGGGGGGGGTGGGCCGGCGCGATTCCACGGCTGTGGAAAATGTTTTAGACTTCACCCCGAATCAGCGCTCGGCGATCCGCCCCTGGGATGCGCCCCAAAGGAATGATGGCCACGCCGCGGGCGGCGATTCTGCGGTAGTCCAAAGGGGACGGCTGCGGGTGAGCGGAACCTGACCGAGGTCGTCGAAATTGCATTGAGGCTCGTCGGAACCATGGAAATCGAACCGGAAACCGTCTGTCGCATCGTCTTTAAAGTTCGCGAATTGATCGTCGGCGACGATCTCATGGCCGCCTACGACGCGGAGGAGGGGCCCGATAACGACGGCTTCCGCCTCGACGAGGAGGCCCTGGATGCGGAGCCGCACGATGAGCACGAGCACGACCTCACCTACAACGAGCTGAAGGCCTTCATCGACGACCTCCCCGACGACAAACAGTGCGAATTGGTGGCGCTCGCCTGGCTCGGGCGCGGCGACAACACCAAGGAGGATTGGCCGGAGACGGTAAAACTGGCGACCGAGCGGCACACCGGCCATACGGCCGAATATCTCCTCGGCATGCCCTTGCTGGCGGACTATCTGGAAGAAGCCCTGCAGAAGTTCGATATCTCCTGCGAGGATTTCGAGGTTTAGCGCCGCGTGGCGCCGGCCCGCCAGCCGGGCCGCGCGCTCAGACCAGCGGGTTTTCACCGCTCATGTAGATGGTGACGGTCTTGAATCGGCCGTCGTCGATCTGAAAGAAGTTGCAGTTGCGCATCTCGACCTTTCGGCCGTCGTCATATCTGTTTCGGGCGACGAATTGGGAGGCGATGCACTGGTTGTCGACATCGACGACATGGCTGAAATCGCCGTGATAGATCACTTCGATGGCGGCCATGAAGTCGGCGAACATCGGCCGAATCTCGGCGTCGCGCCCGCGGTGGGTCACGCCCGCGGTTTGCACCGTGAGCACGGCATCGTCCGCGAAGCAGTCCAGTGCGGGCTCGAGGTTCTTGCCGTCAACGTTGTGGAAGTATTTGTTCTCGACCAGATCGACCAGTTCGGCCGCGCTGAGCTTCGTCATCGTTCTCTTCCTCCGAAGTGGCGGCGCCGGCTCCACGGTAGACCCGCCCGCAAATTTCGCTTCACTGCTTATATGGTAGCGCGGCCCAAAGAAGGGCGCCCGCTCAGAGATCGAAGGTGCCGAGCACCATCTGGTCGTATTCGATGAGCGCGCCGGTCATCACGCCGGCCTCCGCGCTCAAGAGAAAGACGCAAAGCGCCGCGACGTCGCGCGGCGTGATCAGGCGGCCGAAGGGCAGCGCTTTGGCGGCGCTCTCGCGCCAGTCGTCGGGATTGCCCTCGAGGCGCTGAAACTCGGCCTCGCCGGGCGTGTCGGTCCAGCCCAGGACGATGCCGTTGCAGCGGATCCGAGCGGCGCGGTGGGCGCAGGCGACGTTGCGCGTCAGGGTCGCGAGCGCGCCCTTCGAGGCGGCATAAGGGGTCAGCGACGCCATGCCGCCATGGATGGCGATCGAGAGAATATTGACGATACTGCCTTGCGTGCCCTTGGCTTTCATCAGGCGAACCGCCTCCTGCATCAGCACGAAGGGGGCGCGGGCGTTGACCGCGAACATGCGGTCCCACAATTCGACGCTGGTATCGTGCAATTCGCCCGGGGCGTTGAGGCCGGCGGCGTTGACCAGGCCGTCGATGCGGCCGAAGCGCTCGGCGCAAAGCGCGATGGTTTGCCGACAGGTGGCGACATCGGCCAGGTCGCCGACGGCAAGAACCGTCTCGCAGCCGTGCTCCGCCAGCTCGCCGGCGAGCGTTTCGCCGCGCCCCCGGTCGCGGCCGCAGATCACCAATCCGGCCGCGCCTTCGGCCGCGCAGCGGCGTGCGATGCCCTCGCCGACGCCCTGGGTCGAGCCCGTGATGACGATGACCTTATCGCGTAGTCGCTGCCCGCTCATCGTTGCCTCGCTCGTGCCATCGCGCCTTGATCTTAGTCCAGGGTCCAGCAACCCGTCTCGGGGCGGCGCTTCTTCCAGGGCCGCGCCGTCTCCAGTTGCACGGCGAGCCGCAGCAGTGTCGCCTCGTCGGCATAGCGGCCGCCGAAATGCACGCCGATCGGCAGGCCGGCCTTGTTCCAATGGAGCGGCAAGCTGATCGCCGGGTTTCCCGAGCAATTGAAGATCGGCGTGAACGGAATCCAGTCCAGCAAACGCTCGAAAAACAACTCGGGATCCGCGTCCGCGTAGAGATAGCCGAGCTTGGGCGGCGGGCCAGCCAGCGTCGGGGTCAACCAGATGTCGTAGCGCTTGTAGAAGCGCGCGAACTGACGTGTCGTCAGGTGTACGTTGGCGATGGCAGCTACGACATCGGCGCCCGTCAGCTTGCGGCCCAGCTCCAGGATATAGAGGTTGGCGGCCTCGGTGTTTCGCTTTGACGGCTTGCGGCGCAGCAGCTTGCCGAGGCCGTCGAACGCCCAGACTTCGTTGGCGTAGAAGATCTTGCTCCAGCCGTCGAACATCGTCTCGACATCGAACTTGGGCGCCGCGCGCTCGACCTTGTGGCCGAGCCCTTGCAGGAGCTTGGCGGTCTCCGTCACCGCCCTGACGCAATCGGGATGGACCTTCGACCCCAACGGCGCCTTGGTGGAGAAACCGATCTTGAGCTTGCCCGGATCGGCGCCGACCTCCTTCGCGAAGGGCCGCGCTGGCGGCGGCGCGTAGTAAGGCTCGCCGATGCCGGGACCCGCCGTGGCATCAAGCAGCGCGGCACAGTCGCGCACGCTGCGCGTGACCACATGCTCGGTCGCGATGCCGTTCCACAGCTCGCCGAAGTCCGGGCCGTTCGGCGTTCGCCCGCGGCTTGGCTTCAGACCCACCAGACCGCAACACGAGGCCGGGATGCGGATTGAGCCGCCGCCGTCGTTGGCGTGTGCCGCCGGCACGATGCCGGCCGCGACGGCCGCCGCCGAGCCGC
>JAUVWK010000338.1 GCA_030604165.1 Alphaproteobacteria bacterium
CAATACCGAGGAGGCCATCCGGCGCTCGGTGTTCGGCTCGCCGACCTATTTTGTCGATAGCGACATGTTCTACGGCCAGGACCGCCTGGAGATGGTCGAGCGCGCGCTGACGCGGCCCTATGTGGGCAGCTGGCCGAAATAGGGCGCGGGGTGAGGCGCGGGGTGGATTGGCTCGTCCGTTTCGGCTGTGGCCCTACCCCAACAAGGCCAGCACCGCGATGCCGCCGACCACCAGGGCGATGCCGAGCCATTGCGGGGGCGAGACGCGCTCGCGTAGGAAGATCAGGGCGAGCAGCACGGTGACCACGGTGTAGCCGGAGCTCGCCACCATCGCGAACTGGCCGTCTGCGAAGCTGAGGCCGGCGTACAGCAGGATATGGGCGAGGGTGTCGAGCAGGCCGACGCCGAGCAGCAGCAGCCAAGCGCGCAGCGGCCAGGCGCGTAATGGCGCGGCGCGCGACGGTGAGCGCGGCGCGGCGTGGTGGGCCAGCAGCCAGCCGGCCATGACCACGACGCCGACAATGCGCGAGGCGAGCAGGGTTTGCCACGGGCCGTACTGTTCGATCGCTTTGTCCGCCGCGATGATGGCGAGCGCGAACAGGGTCGCGGAGCCGATGGCGATGAGCACGGTAAGGCGCAGCGCGTGCCGGTCGCGCGGTTCCGTCAAGCTTGGCGCGGCGCGGGCGACGGCGCGGGCCACGAGCCAGACGCCGGCCACGGTCGCCGCCATCGCGGCCCAATGCGCTAGGCTCGGCCGCGCGCCGAGCGCCACCGAGATGGGCACGGCGATGGCCGGATAGCTCGCCACCACGGGCGAGGCCAGCGAGAGCGGTCCGCGGGTCAGCGCGAGGAAGAGCAACAGGGTGGCGAAAGCGGTGCCGACGCCGCTGCCGGCGAGCAGCCAAAAGCCCTCCGGTTGCCAGACAATGGGCTCGCCCGCGAGCCAGACGAACAGCAGCATCGTGACCAGGCCGACGACCATCACGCCGAAGGTGGTCGTGGCCGCGCCGACGCTGCGCCCGGCGAAACGCGCGACATAGTCGGAGAGACCCCAGGCAAGCGCCGTGCCCGCGCCCCAGGAGGCGGCGCTACCGATCACGGCGCGGGCGAGGGCAGGCGGTGCGGGATCGACATGACGCGGGCGATTATGGCGTGCGTACGGTGGCCAGGCCAGCCCGCCCCGGCATTGATTTTGCGGGCGAAAGCAATGCCGGGGCGATTCGCTTTAGTGATACCGTGCCAAGAGGCAAACGGTTCGGCCGACCGAACAGGGCAAAGACACAAAACACGAGGGGAGACGAAGACATGACCAGCGAAAGCGCCGCCGCTGCGGACGACACTATGTGGGCCGGCCTGCTCCATGCCGGGGTGCACGGAACTTTCATGAAACTGCCCTTCGTGCCGCCCGAGGCGGAGGCGCTGCGGCGCGTCGGCGCCAGCGTCGCCGTGCTGGGCTTCCCCTGGGACAGCTCGTGCATCAGCCGCTCAGGCGCCAACTACGGGCCCAAGGCGATCCGCGAGGCGAGCGATCAGTTCCTGCTCTATAACGCCTCGAGCGGCATCGACCTGGCCGCGCACTACACCTTGGTGGATTGCGGCGATGTCGCCGTGCTGCCGGCCAACGGGCAGATCACGATGGACCGCGCCGAGGCCATGTTCGCCGAGATTTTGCAGGCCGGTGCGCTACCGGTGATGCTCGGCGGCGATCACGCCATCACCATCGCCGGCGTGCGCGCCCATCGCAAAGCCTTCGACAATCCCGGCCTGGTTTTGATCGACACCCATTTCGACACGGCGGCCGATATGGGCGGCGACCCCTTGAACCATTGCTGCCCGATCGCGCGCGCGGTGGACGCCGGCTTCGATCCCAAGAAGATCGCGATCATCGGCCCGGGCGGCTGGCTCAACCCCAAATCGGAGCTGGAATATATCCGCGACCACGGCATGACCCTGTTCATGATCGAGGACGTCATCGAGCTGGGGCCCCACGCGGTGGCGCGCGAGGCCGCGGCGGTCGCCGCCAACGGCACCGACAACATCTACCTGACCGTGGATATC
Organism: Alphaproteobacteria bacterium; assembly: GCA_030604165.1. GTDB lineage: Bacteria > Pseudomonadota > Alphaproteobacteria > UBA828 > UBA828 > JAUVWK01. The sequence continues at coordinate 2,059 of JAUVWK010000338.1, forward strand.
GATTGCCTCGACGCGGCCTATGCGCCCGGCACCGGGGTGCCGACGCCGGGCGGCCTGACCTCGCGCGAGCTCTTTATCATCATCCAGGAGGTCGGGCGCCATGGGCTCGGCGCCTTCGATATCGCCGAGGTTTCGCCGGCCTGGGACAACGACGCCATCACCAGCCGTGTCGCCTGCCGCGCCATCCTGGAGGCTTTGGCGGCGAACGTGCGGGGGTTACCCGGCTAGAGCGATTCCACTTTCGTTGGAACCACTCTCGCTTTTCTTGCTCACGGCAGCGGACCTGCCGGTCCGCACCCGCGCAGGCGCGCCGGATAACCGGCGGGCCGCGGTCGCGGCCTTTAGCGATTCCATATGATCGTGAATTACTCTAGGCAGGCGGCGAGCGCCTCGGCGAGGGCGTGCATGAGGCGGACGTAAGCGCCAGCGCCGGGCGCCAGGTCGGCGCCGAGCGGGTCGAGCGTCGCGGTGCGCACGGCCAGGCCCTCGGTGAGCGCGCGCGCCAGCTTGGGCCGGAACTGCGGCTCGACGAACAGGCAACGCAGGTCGAGCGCGGCGATGGTGCGGCGCAGGGCGCGGATCCGCTTGGCGCCGGGCTGGCGCTCGGGATCGGCGGCGACGGCGCCGCGCGCGTTGAGCCCATAGCGGGTCTCGAAATAGCGGTAGGCGTCGTGGAACACCAGATAGGGCACCGCGCGCAGCGGCGCGAGCGTGCGTTCGAGCGCGTCGTCGAGCGCGGCGAGGCGCGCCAGCAAGCGGTCGCGGTTGGCGCGGTAGGCGGCGGCGCGCGCCGGGTCGATCTCGCTCAAGGCCGCCGCCATGAGCTCGACGATGCGCATGGCGTTGCGCGGATCGAGCCAGAGATGCGGGTCGAGCGCCGCGGGCTCGTCCGGTCCGAGATCGGACCAGTCCCCGGCGCCGCGACGGGGCAGCGGCGTGATCTCCGGCGCCCGCAACAGGCCCACCACGCGCACCCGGGCGGGCAGCCCGCGCAACGGTTTCACCAGGAAGCTCTCCAGCTCGGGGCCGATCCAAAACCCCAGGTCGGCGTCGTGCAGGGCGCGCAGCTCGGAGGGCCGCAGGCTGTAGAGGTGCGGCGAGGCGGCGCCCGAGAGCAACAGACGCGGCGCGCCGATGCCGGCCATCGCGCCGGCGGCCAGGGCGTGCAGCGGCGTGATGCTGACCACCACGGCCGGCGCCGGACCGGGTTCGTGCGCCGTCTCGGCAGCCGTCTAGGCCGGCAGGAGCAGCGCGAGCCAGAGCCCAATGGACAAGCGCCAGCCGCCGGTGAGTAGCCGAAAAACCATCATGAACCCGCCTTTTTGCCGCCCCGCCCAGGTTTTGAAGGCCCCGAAACCAGATTCGTTACTATATAACAATATTCATATGAATTGTTATGTTGTAACATTATCGTGTCGATGACGCGCCAGGCGCTAGCCCGGCGCGCGATGGAAAGGCCCGGCGCGTGATCGAAATAAAAGTGCGATGAACAGTCCGGCACCCACGGCGCCATCGTTTTACGGCGCGCGGCACAATCACGAGCAATGCGTGCGCGACGCCTTGGACCGCGCGGCGCGGCGTTGCGAGGCGCGCGGCGCGCGGCTGACCAAGCTGCGCCGCTGGGTGCTCGAGCTGGTTTGGCGTAGCCACAAGGCGGTCAAGGCTTACGATATCCTCGCCCAGCTCGGCGCCGCGCACGCGGCGGCCAAGCCGCCGACCGTGTATCGCGCCCTCGACTTTCTCATGGCGCACGGCCTGGTGCATCGTATCGACAGCCTGAACGCCTATGTCGGCTGCACCCTGGCGGAGGGGCCGCACAGCGCGCAACTCTTCATTTGCGAATCCTGCCTGACGGTGAGCGAGCTGGACGAGCCGGCGCTTCGCGCGGCGGTGATCGATCGCGCGGCGGCGGCCGG
>JAUVWK010000503.1 GCA_030604165.1 Alphaproteobacteria bacterium
CCGGCGAGCATGAATCGACGCGCGGCTGTCTGCTGGCGCTCGATGGCCTAGCGCGGCGCCGGCCGGTCAGGCGCGGGCTCGATATGGGCACGGGCTCGGGCATCCTCGCCGTCGCCATGGCAAAAACCTGGCCGGCCTGGGTCATCGCCGCCGACAACGACCGCGACGCGGTGGCGGCGGCGCGCGAGGCGGCGCGGCGCAACGCCGTGGCGGCGCGCCTCCGCGCCTGCCACGGCGACGGCTTTCACGCGCCGCAAGTTCGCGCGGGCGCGCCGTTCGATCTGATTTGCGCCAACATCCAGGCCCGCCCGCTGGTTGGCTTGGTGCCCGCCCTCAGGCGCCACCTGGCGGCGCCCGGCATTGCCGTGCTCTCGGGCCTCCTGGCAAAGCAGGAGCCCTGGGTGCTCGGCGCCTATCGGGCCCAGGGCTTGCGGTTGGCGCGCCGCATCGCGCTCGGCGATTGGCGCACCTTGGTTTTGAGCGGCTGAGCTTCACCCGCCCGCGTGGCCCGAACCGTTCAAACTGCGGCGGCTCAAGGCGCTTGGCGCGCTGGCAAATCGGCGGCGCGGCCATTATGGTCTCGCCTGCTCGAGGAGGGTCCATGGCCGAAGCCAACGGTCGGCACAAAACCGCCAAATACCAGGGCGACGCGGCGCTGGCGCGGCTGCTGGCCGAGGCCGGCGTCGACACGGCGGCGGACGAGATCAAGGCGCTGGTCCGGGGCGTCGCCGCCGCGCCGCCCGGCCACGACCCCGGCGCCTGGACCGCGCTGGTGGCGCCGTCCGCGGGCCCGGCGCTGCTGGCGCAGCTCGAGGCCCTGCGCGCCGAGTTCGCGAAGATCGACGACGGCATCGGCGCGCCCGCCGCCGCCGCCCCGCGCCTGGCGGCGCTGCGCAAGGAGCTAAAACGCCGCCGGCTCCACGGCTTCGTCGTGCCGCTCGCCGACGCCCATCAAGGCGAATATCTGGCGGCGCGCGATCGGCGCCTGGCCTGGCTCACCGGCTTCACCGGCTCGGCCGGCATGGCCGTGGTGCTGGCCAAGCGAGCCGCGCTCTTCGTCGACGGCCGCTATACCCTGCAAGCGGCGGCCGAGGTGGCCGGCGCGCTTTATGCGCACCATCACCTGATCGACGAGCCGCCGCGGACCTGGCTCGAGGCCAATCTGCGGCCCGGCCACCGGCTCGGCTACGACGCCTGGCTCCACACCGTGGACGGCCGCGCCAAGCTGCAAGCCGCTTGCGACAAGGCGGCGGCGACGCTGGTCGCGTGCGAGGACAATCCGGTGGACGCCATCTGGGACACTCAGCCACCGGCGCCGATCGCGCCGATCGTCGCGCATGAGGAGCGTTTCGCGGGCGTTGCCTCGGCGCAAAAGCGCCGTGTCGTGGCCGAGGCACTGGCCGCCCTGGGCGCCGAGGCGGCCGTGCTCAGCGCCCCCGATGCCATCGCCTGGCTGCTCAATGTGCGGGGCGGCGACGTGGCGTGCAGCCCGCTGCCGCAGTCCTTCGCCTTGCTCCACGCGGACGGTCGGGTGGATTGGTTCGTCGACCCGCGCAAGATCGCGCCGGCCTTGCGCGGCCATCTCGGCAACGAGGTCGCACCGCGGCCGGTGGCCGAGCTCGGCGCCGCGTTGGACACGGAAGCGCAGGCCAAGCGGGCGGTGCTGCTCGACCCCGCCGGCGCGCCCGCCTGGCTGTTCGATCGGCTCGAGGGCGGCGGCGCCAGGCCGATCAAGGCCCTCGATCCCTGCGCCAAGCCCAAGGCGCGCAAGAACCCGGCCGAGCTGACCGGCGCGCGCGCGGCGCACCGGCGCGACGGCGCGGCCCTGACCCGCTTCCTCCACTGGCTGCACGAGACCGCCCCGGCGGGCGGCGTCAGCGAGCTTGAGGCGGCGGCGCAACTGGCGGCGTTGCGCGCGGGCGGCGAGCATTACCGCGGGCCGAGCTTCGCGACCATTTCCGGGGCCGGGCCCAACGGCGCCATCGTGCATTACCGGGTGACGCCCGAGAGCAGCCGCAGGCTCGAAGCCGGCACACTCTATCTGGTGGATTCAGGCGGGCAATATCTCGACGGCACCACCGACGTCACCCGCACGGTGGCGATCGGCGCCCCCTCGGCCGAGCACAAGGACCGCTTCACCCGCGTGCTCAAGGGCCACATCGCGCTGGCCACGGCGCGCTTTCCACCCGGCACCACGGGCAACCAGCTCGATACGCTGGCGCGCCAGTTCCTTTGGCAAGCCGGGCTCGACTACGACCACGGCACCGGCCACGGCGTGGGCAGCTACCTCAATGTTCACGAGGGGCCGCAGCGCATTTCCAAGCGGCCCAGCAAGGCGGCGCTGGAGCCCGGCATGATCGTCTCGAACGAGCCCGGCTACTACCAAGCCGGCGCCTACGGCATTCGCCTCGAGAATCTGGTGACGGTGATCGAAATCGCCGCCGACGAGGCGACGGAACAGCCCCTACTCGGCTTCGAGACCTTGACCATGGCGCCGCTCGACCGCGCGCTGGTGGCGCCCGCCATGCTCGATGATGCGGAACTGGCTTGGCTCAACGGCTACCATGCGACCGTTCGCGAGCGGCTCGGCCCGCTGCTCGCGGGCACGCCCGCGGCGCGTTGGCTCGAGGCCGCGACCGCGCCGCTCAAACGTTAATACCAGGGTGCGGCGCAACCCCAATCAAGGCCAAAACCGCCCTAGTTGCTTTGGCCGACCGCCTAGTTGTTTTGGCCCACTGCCATGTTGTACGAGCCGATCCCCACGCCCGTCGCC
>JAUVWK010000307.1 GCA_030604165.1 Alphaproteobacteria bacterium
GCCAGCTTGACGCCGCCGCGCGAAACCCAGGGATGCGGCGCGCCGCGCACCGTGAGCGGCGTGTCGGCGGCGAGGCCATGCCCGGCCTTCTCCAGTCGGCGCTCGCCGGAAAAAACCCGACCCGCGAGCACCAGGGCAGCCGCCTTGGCGCGGCTTTCCGCCAGGCCGCGCTGCACCAGCAGCGTATCCAGCCTGGGCCGCTTGGGTTTTTCGCGATCGACCATGGGAGCCGGCCTGTCGGCGCGCGCGCGGATCAGTTTCAGCGACTGACGATGTAGTGGGCCGCCTCGCAGAGGAGCGCCGCCTTGTCGCCGAACAGCGCCAGCGCGGCAACCGCTTCGCCGGCCAGCCGGTCGGCGCGCCGCCGGGCCTCCTCGGCGCCCAGCAACTCGACGAAGGTCGCCTTTCCGGCGGCCGCGTCCTTGCCGACCGCCTTGCCGAGAGCCGCCTCGTCGCCCTCGTGGTCCAGCAAATCGTCGGCGATCTGGAAGGCGAGCCCGATGTTCGCCGCGTAGGAGCGCAACGCGCGCCGCGCCGCCTCGTCGGCCCGCGCCATGATCGCGCCGGCCTCGCAGCAAAAGCCGAACAAGGCGCCGGTCTTGAGCTGTTGCAGGCGGATCACCGCCTCGAGATCGAACGACTGGTGCTCGGCCGCGAGGTCCATCACCTGGCCGCCGGCCATGCCGAGGGCACCGGCGGCGGTCGCCAGCGCATGGCCAAGATCGGCCCGCACCGCGGCATCGGGATGGCCGTCCGGCGCGGCGATCACCTGGAAAGCCAGCGTCAGAAGCGAGTCGCCGGCCAGAATCGCGGTGGCGTCGTCGAACTTGACATGGCAGGTGGGCTGACCGCGCCGGAGATCGTCATCGTCCATGGCGGGCAAGTCGTCATGCACCAGCGAATAGGTGTGCACCATCTCGATCGCGGCCGCGGTCGGCATCGACCAGGCGCGCGGCACCTCGAACAGGTCCGCGCCCGAGAGCACGAAAAACGGCCGGAGCCGCTTGCCGCCGGCCAAGGTGGCGTAGCGCATGGCGTCGGTCAGGCGGCCGATCGTGTCGTTGGCATTGGGCAGCAATTCGAGCAGCGCACGATTCACTTCATCCGCGGAGTCGCGGAGCGCTTCTTCCAGTCGGCTCAAACTCTACCCTCAGTCCGCCTCGAACGGCTCCGAGCGAACCTCGCCGCCGGCATCGGTCTCGATTTTATCGACGCGAAGCTGCGCCTCGCGCAGCTTATCCGCGCAGTGCTGCTTGAGGCGCACGCCCCGCTCATAGGCCTTGATCGCGCCATCCAGGTCGGTCTCGCCGGTTTCGAGCTTTTGCACGATGTCCTCGAGCTCGCCGAGCGCCGCCTCGAAGCTAATGGCCTTCAGGTCTTGGGGTGCTGCGGTTTTTGCCATTGCGCCGTCCAACGCGGTTGGGCCTTGATGGCCGTGAGTCTATGCAGAGCCAAAGCGCAGGGCAAGCGCCGCTTCGCGGGCAATTCCCGCCCGCGTGGCAGCGCCCAAACGGCAGCGCCCAAATGGCATCGCTAGGCCGCCAGCAACGCCGCGACGTGGGCGGCCGCGCTTGCCGCCAGCGCTTCCAGGTCGTAGCCACCCTCGAGCGTCGACACCACCCGGCCCCGGCACAAGACGGCCGCGAGCGCGGCGAGGCGTTCGGTGACCCAACCATAGTCCGACTCGACGAAGCAGAGCCCCGCCAGCGGATCGTCGCGATGGGCGTCGAAGCCCGCCGAGATCAGCAACAACTCGGGCGCGAACGCTTCGAGCGCCGGTACGATCCGGCTCTCGATGGCATCGCGAAACTGCGCCGATCCCGCCCCGGCCGGCAGCGGCGCGTTGACGATATTGCCGACGCCGGTCTCGTCCGCCGCGCCGGTGCCGGGATAGAGCGGCCACTGGTGCGTGGAGGCGAAGAACAAAGCCGCGTCGCGCTCGAACGCCGCCTGCGTGCCGTTGCCGTGATGGACGTCGAAATCGACCACCGCAACCCGCTCGAGGCCGTGTTGGCGGCGCGCATGGGCCGCGCCGATGGCGATATTGTTGAACAGGCAAAAGCCCATCGCCCGCTCGGGCTCGGCATGGTGACCGGGCGGGCGAACCGCGCAAAAGGCGTTCTTGGCCGCGCCGCCCAGCACCGCGTCGACCGCGGCGCACACCGCGCCGGCGGCCCGCAGAGCGGCCTCGCCGGAGGCCGGCGACAACGCGGTATCGCCATCGATGGCGACAAAGCCGCGCTCCGGCACGGCGCCAAGCAGCCCGTCGACCAGGGCCTCGGCGTGGATCGATTTAAGCTGGTCGAGCGTGGCGCGCGGCGCCTCCCGGCGTTCGAGCGCCGCGAACTCGGGCTGCGCCAACCTCTCCAGGACCGCACGCAGACGCTCGGGCCGCTCCGGATGATGGGGCCCGGCCTCGTGCTCGAGACAGACCGGATGGGTAAATAGAACCGTGCCCGCCATGCCTCGTGCCCCCTATCATGGTTCCGTGGCACGGAGCTTATCACGCCCCGACCCGGCGGCGGCCGCTCGACAGGCCCGGCGACCACGGTCACACTGCCGCCATGTCGATCGCCCGCGCCGCGCTCTGGCTGCTCGCCCTGGCCGTGGCGGCTTGTTCCGCGCCGGCCCGCGACGATGTGGTTTGGGGCACGCTGGACGCCACTGTCTATGGGGCGCTCGATGCGATCGAAGCGGTCGCGCTCGAGCCGGCGCCCGGCGCGGCGCGGCGCCCGGAAGTCGAGGCGCGGCTCGCGCGCTCCTTGGGTTGGCGCGGCATCGCCGTGCAAGACGAGGCGCCACTCTTGCTCCGCTATGTGATCGAGAGCACGCCCGTCGCGACCGAGGGTGACGGGCTCGGGATCATGTTGGCCGGGTCCGGCGGCAGCAGCGGCGACAACGACCTCGGCATCGGCTTCGACTTGCCGCTGTTTGGCGACCGGGGCAAGCAGCGCCAGACCGCGTTCCTGCTGGAGCTTAGTCTGGCCGAGCGCGACGGCACGCTGCTTTGGCGGGGCCGGGCGCGGGGCCGGGCGCGCCTGACCGGCGAGCCGGCCATCGCCCGCGCCGTCGCCCCCCTGCTGCTTGGCCAACTGGGCCGGACGGAGCCCGGCAAAGCGTTCTCGCGCTAGCGCGGTTCCACTTTCGTTGGAACCTCGCTAGCTTTTTTTGCTCACGGTAGCGGACCTGACGGCCCGCACCTGCGCCGGCGCGCCGGATAACCGGCGGGCCGCAGTCGCGGCCTTAAGCGATGCCACAGGATCGTGAATCGCTCCAGTGTCCCCTTGATTCGGGCCCGAGCCTCCCCATATGCCGGATGCGTGGGGCGCCGATTTCGGGTTCCACGCATGGTAAATGAACCGGCCCGGCCCTTGTGGCGGGCTACCGATCATGTCGCTTCTAAAGGAGGATATGAGATGCGTCGTTACGACCTTTCGCCCCTATTCCGCTCAACCGTCGGCTTCGACCGGCTGGACGACCTGTTCGACAAGGCATTCGATCTGGAGCAGGCCACACCGTCCTACCCGCCCTACAACATCGAGAAGGTGGGCGCGGAGTCCTACCGCATCACCATGGCGGTCGCCGGCTTCCGCGAAGGCGACCTCGACCTCACCTTCAAGCCCAACGCGCTGACCGTGCGCGGCAAGATCGAGAATGTCGATGAGCCCGGCAAGGCGCTCTATCGCGGCATCGCGGCGCGCGCGTTCGAGCGTCGCTTCCAGCTCGCCGATCATGTTCGCGTCACCGGTGCCTCGCTCGATCACGGCCTGTTGCGGATCGAGCTCGCGGTCGAGCTGCCCGAGGCCATGAAGCCGCGGCAGATTGCCATCACCACCGCGGCTGCAAGGGAGCCCGAGTCGGTCGAGGCCAAGGCGGCCTGACCCACGCACCGCCCCAATTGACTTGGCGACCGCCCGCATCAAAGGGCGGCCGCCAAGTCGTGCGCGCGCGAAAAACTGCGCCAATGGTCCGACGCGGCCCAAAAATAGCCACAAATGCGCCTTAAATGAGCCGACGAAGCAGCGAGAGGCACATTCGTTCTTACTTGTGCCCCGCAAGTCGCGGTAGATTTCGGTAACGCGCGGACAAGATCGCCGCGGCGACAGTCAATTTTCTGTGTAGCCCGCTGCAATGGGCGCCGAGACACACCACTGTAGGGGCCAAGGCCAGAACCGACCCGGACGCGGCGTTTGCGGTTTCGCCCCTTAGCGTGAGTGAACGCGCCAGCGCCGTAGCAGCGGGTCTCCGGACTGAATTGGAGGCGTTGATGCTCCGTCACTTGAAGGTTTTGTTTATCGTCGTGGTCCTGGCGGCCGCCGCTGCCGTGACCGTGCCGGCCAGGGCCAC
>JAUVWK010000074.1 GCA_030604165.1 Alphaproteobacteria bacterium
GCCGCCGCCGTCATCGCCGGGGTCGTCGCCGGCCTCCAGGTCGGCAAGGCGCCGGCGGCGTTGCCCGCGATTCGGGCCGATCTCGGCCTCGACCTGGTGACCGCGGGTTGGGTCACCTCGCTCTATTACGCGGTTGGCGCCATCCTCGGGGTCGTGATCGGCATGATGGCCGACCGGCTTGGGCCGCGGCGCTTGGCGTTGGTCGGGCTCGCGTTGCTCGGCGTCGGCAGCCTCTTCGGCGGCTTGATCTCGTCCGGCGGGCTGCTCCTCGCCAGCCGCTTCGTCGAGGGCGTGGGATTCGTCGGCATCACCGTGGCGGCGCCCAAGATCATCGCGGTGGCCGCGCGCCCGGGCGATCGCGGGCTGGCCCTCGGCATTTGGGGCATCTACATGCCGCTCGGCATGGCCATCGCCATGGTCGTGACGCCGCTGCTGCTGCAAGGGCTGGGCTGGCGTGGCCTCTGGCTCGCCAACGCGGCGGCCATCGCCGTCTTCGCCGTGGCCCTGACCTGGAGCCTGCGGCCGCGGCGCTGGCCCGCGCGCTTCGACGCTGGCGGCGGCTTCGACTGGGGCGGCGCGCGGGCCACGCTCGGGCGTCCCGGCCCGTGGCTCTTCGGCGGCTGTTTCGCGCTCTACACGTTGCAATGGTTCGCCATCATGGCCTGGCTGCCGACCTTTTTGATCGAGACGCAAGGCCGCTCGGCCGCGGCCGCCGCGCTCTACGCCGCGCTGGTCGTGTTCATGAATGTCTTCGGCAACCTCGCCGCGGCCTGGCTGATGCACCGCGGCGCGGCGCGCTGGCTGCTGATCCTGGTGGCCTATCTCGTGATGGGCGTGACGGCGGCCGGCATTTTCGCCGAATTCGTCGGCCCGCAATGGAAGATCCCCCTGGCGCTGATCTTCAGCGGCGTCGGCGGTCTGCTGCCGGCCTCGGTGCTTGCCGGCGCGCCCGCGCACGCGCCGGGCCGCTCCCAGGTGGCGATGGCCAGCGGCTTCGTCGTTCAGGGCGCTGCCTGCGGCAGCCTGCTCGGCCCGCCCGCGCTCGCCGCCATGGTCGGCGTCTTCGGCGGCTGGCAGAGCTCATGGTGGGTGATGCTGTTGTTCCCCGGCCTCGGCCTGATGCTGACCAGTTGGCTGCGGGCGGCGGAGCACAAGCTGGTCCTTTCTACCAACGGGGTAGCTCAAGATGGCATTTGAACTATTGCCCCTGTTTGTTCTACGCTTGCCTATGCGGGAGGTCTGTCGCCGCGAGAGAGTGCGTCCGTGCCGGGAGGGTACAATGCTAGCCCGTCGTTTAGCCGTGTCGTTTGTGCTGGCCCTGTTCATGTGGCCGGCCCTGGGCGAGGCCCAGTCTCCGGAACTGATCGAGGCGCTACAGCAGCACAAAGATCTTTATTCCCAAGGTCTCTGGCAGGAGGCCATTCCCGTGACCGAGAAGGCGGTCGGGCTCGGCGAGCGCGAGTTTGGCGCCGACAACCCGAGGACCGCCGCCCTGTTCAGCATCCTGGCGACCCTTTACGCCAACCAGGGCCGCTACGCCGAAGCGGCGCCGCTGCTGAAACGCACGCTGGCGATCAACGAGAAGCAATTCGGTCCGGAAGACATCGACGTGGCCATAAGCCTCAACGACTTGGCGCTGATTTATTATCACCAAGGCCGCTATGCCGACGCCGAGCCCGTCTTGAAGCGGTCTCTGGCGATCAGGGAAAAGATTCTGGGGCCGGAGCATCTCGTGGTGGCCCAGAGCATCGCGAACTACGCCGTCCTGTTGCGCGAGACCCGGCGCGAGGTCGAGGCGGCCGAGATGGAAGCCCGCGCCAAGGCGATCCGCGACAAGCACGCCAAGGATAATCGCTAAGAGCTTTCCCGCGCGCGCGGATTAGGTGCCCTGCTGCCGCCCCGATCGATCCTGCCCGAGCGGCGGGACAGGCGCCATAAATCAAGTCCTGTTGCGGCCGGTGGAACTCTCGGGAGCGGCGACGCGGGTCGCCTGCAAAATCTTTTCGTAGAGCCGCCGCGTGTCGTTGGACGGCCCCACGCCCAATTCCTCGGCCAGAATTTTCTCGCAGCGCCGATATTGCGCGATGGCGCGGTCACTGCGCCCGAGACGGAACAAATACTGCATCAAGGAGCGATGGAATTGCTCGCGGCAGGGCTCGCGGACAAGCGCCGAACGGCAAATTTGCGCCGCGCTGGCGTAACTGCCGCGGGCCGCGTAGACATCGGCCAGCCGACCCAGCACGTCGAGATAGATTTCGCAAAGGCGCTCGCGCTCTTCGGCGCACCACTCCGCATAAAGGTCCTCTTCCAGATAGTCGCTGCGGTAAAGGCGCTGGGCCGCTTCGAAGCATTGGATCGCCTCGTCCTGGCGCCCGGCGCGCGTATGGTCTTCGCCTTGCTGGTAGAGTTTTTCAAAGGCCTCGCAGTCGATCCACACCATGTCACGGTTCAGAACGTAGGTGGCGCCCCTGGTTTCGATGAGGTCGTCGGCCAGCCCGGCGTCGCGCAGCTGATGGCGGAGGAAATAGAGGATCACCTTCAGACGTTCCCGCCCCTGGGCTTCGTCGCTGTCGGGCCACAGAAGCTCGATCACCCGCTCGCGGTGAACCGCTTGTCCGGCGTTGTGGGTCAGATATTTCAACAAGGTCAGCGCTTGTTTGCGTTGCCAGTGCTCGACCGCCAGGCCGCTTCCGCCAACGGAGACGCCGAAATGGCCAAACAAGAAGATTTGTACCGGGCGCTCGATTTCCTCGGGCTTGATATCGCTTTCGAGCGGGTGCAGAAAAATAACCGCCGCGGCCGGGCCCTTGTGCGCTCGGCCCTGCTGTTTCGGCACCACCATCGTGCTGATGCTGACGGCCACCAAGCGACCGTCGCGGTGGCGCGCGTTGCAGGCCGGGATCGAATAGGGTTGGCAGCGGCCGAAGCACAGCGACCCATTGCAGGCCGGCGCGCACAAGGGCGTGCCGTCCGGCAGCAGCGCGTTGAGGACCTCATGACAACTGAGCCCGATAACGTTATCCGCGCTGTGCCCCAGCAGCGCTGCCGCCTCCGCGTTCCAAGCCACGACCTTTTGCTGACCGTCGACCACGAGGGCCGCGTCGGAGGCGTGCTCAATGAGATCTTTTGGCTGGACCATCGCTTCGGTTCAAGCTCTCGGGGGATCGAAAGAGCGGCAAGAATGCCCAATGGAGACGAGTGCCTCCGCTTTGTCAATTAGATCGACATGGCCCGGAGGTCAATTGGCGCGACCGTTGCCCGGGCCCGCTGCGTGCCGCGGCCGGCGCCGGGCTTTGATCCAGGTCAAGGCGAGCTGCTTGGTGAGGCCACAGGCTCGATCCTCTCAAGCACAAAGCCGGCCGGCCGGCACGCGCGGACGCGCGAGCGCGCCGCACGGACGGCTCTTCACCGCGAAACAGGGGAGCGGCAGATGTTCGTTGCAACCAAGGACAAACCGCTCGCGACCACCATTACGGGTTCGCTCCCGCGGCCCGAATGGTTCACGAGCGGGCTCGACGGCAGAGCCTTTTCGATCGCCATGGGCGACCGGATTTTCCGCGAGCAATATTCCGACGCCGTCTCGGTGTTGATCAACGACCAATGGCGCGCCGGCCTCGATGTCGTGACCGACGGCGATATGCGCTTCGACGTGGATGTCGGCGGGCGCGCCTGGCACGGCTATTTGCACGATCGCATGGGGGGCATGAGCCCGGCCGCGCGCCATGCCGCGGCGACGGGCCCGCGCGGGCGCGAGGGCACCCCGGGCGACATCCTGCACGAGGTCAGCGAAACCCGCCTGCCGCCGCGCCTGGTGGGCCCCGCCACCCGGGGCCACCTGGAATACACCGACATCTGGAAGGCGGCGCAGCGCGTCACCGCCAAGCCCGTCAAGCTGGGCAGCTGTTGCGGACAGCTCGTCGAGCTCTTGTTGGAGAACGACTATTACGGCGACCGAGGCGAGGCCGTGATGGCGCTCTCCGCGGCCCTCAACGAGGAGTATCACGAGCTCGCGGACGCCGGCTGCCCGGTGATCCAGCTCGAGGAGCCCTGCCTGCATTTCAGCCCCGACGACGAGTTCGGCCTCTCGCTGGCGACCTATGTCGAGGCCTTCAACCGCGAGACCGCCGGTTTGCGCGCCAAGACCGAGGTCTGGTGCCACACCTGTTGGGGCAATCCGTTCGCCCAGAAGGTCGAGTCCGGCTACCTTTACAAACCGGTCTTGGATCACATGGCGCAGCTCGACGTCGACGTGATCACCTTCGAGACGGCCGCGAACGGCGGCGCGGAATTGGCCGAAATCGCCGCCGCCATCGGCAAGGACAAGAAGATCTGCATCGGCGTCATCGAGCACCGCACCTTGCAGGTCGAGCGGCCCGAGGAGGTTGCCGCGCTGATCCGCAAGGCGCTCAAGCACATCGAGCCGGAGCGCCTGATCTTGAGCACCGATTGCGGCTTCGGCCGCCAAGGCATGAGCCGGGTACACGCCTTCTACAAGATGGTGGCGCTGGTCTGGGGCGCCAACATCGTGCGCCAGGAGCTCGGCCTCGCCGAGGCGCCCATCCCGGCGGCCGACAAGCGCTTTTCCTTCCTCTACCGGACGGCGAGCTAGCGGATCGGGCGCTACCGTAGCATCATCGGTGCCGGCCCAACCCCGCTGCCGGTGGAGGCGCCGCCGGGGCGGCTTGAGCGACCTTTTCCTCCGCTTCAGGGTGCCCGGGATCGGAGACGAGCGATAGGCGCAACAGCCCGGATCATGGCCGTATGACCGAATCGGAAACACGCCCGGTCCAAATCAGAAAATCAACGAAATCAATGCCTTGGAAGGGTTGGTTACTGCGCTTTATCAGCGCGGTGCGAACGCTCCTCTATGTCCTTGATTCAGATCAATCAATGTCGTCGCGCGAGGGCCTAGGCTGGATCCGTTGATCGGCGTCGGGGGCGGTTTCGGGTCGGCAGCGGTGTTTCCACGCCGAGCCAAGCTCTATGATGCGGGCGAGACGACAAGGGATTGGCATGGCGGAATACCTGCTGCCGGACTCGCTGAGCGAAGCGACCGAGATCATCGCCGAGCATGGCCGGGCGCTGGCGATCGTCGCCGGCGGCACCAGCGCGATGCGTTGCGGCACCTGCCGCGGCAAACACGGCCGCGGCATTCTTTGCCTCGAGTGCCCCGGCCCGCGCTTGGTCAGTGTGCCGAATGCCGCGTTTGTGATGGGCATCCAACGCCTCGGCCTGGATGGCGTCGCGCCCGCGAACGGCGGTCTCGGCTTCGGTGCGGGACTGAGCCTGAGCCGCTTGCAGGCGAGCGCGCCGATCCCGGCCTTGCGGGCGGCGGCGCGCCAGGTCGGCGGGCCGGCCCTGCGCAACATGGCGACGGTGGGCGGCAACATCTTCGAGCGCCAGCCCTATGGCGACGTGGCGGTCGTTCTGCTGGCGCTCGACGCCAGCCTCACCTTCGCCGAGCGCGACGGCGAGCGATCCCAGACGCTGGCCGCGTTTTATGCCGACGGGGCGAAGCAAGGCGGGCTGCTCACGCGCATCGATTGCGCGGCGCCGGACGGCGAGGTGGTGTTCCTCAAATGCGGTCGCCGGCGTTTCAACAGCCCGACGGTGGTCACGGTCGCGGTCTGTATCGCCCTCGACGGCGGCAAGGTGCGCCGCGCCCGGATCGCGCTCGGCGGCGCCGGCGCGCACCCCATGCGTTGCGCCGCGGCGGAAGAGTTGCTCATCGGCGCCGCGCTCGATCCGACAAGCATTGCGGCGGCGGCGGCTGCCGCGGCCGACGCTTGCGACCCCGCGACCGACGTGGTGGCGAGCGAATGGTACCGCCGGCGCATGGTCGCCACCTATGTGCGGCGCGCCTTGGGCGAGATCGAACAGGGATCCTGAGCATGACCGCAAAAATTCTCTCGCTGAATGTCAACGGTCGGGACGAGACCATCCTCTGCGACGGCCTGACCACGCTGCAAGAGGTCTTGCGCGACCAGCTCGGTTTGCTCACCTCGGTCAAGGACGGCTGCACCCAGGGCGGCTGCGGCAGTTGCTCGGTGCTGGTCGACGGCGAGCTCTGGCTCTCCTGCCTGGCGCCGGTGGCGGCGCTGGCGGGCCGCGCGGTCATGACCCTCGAGGGCCTCAAGCAAAGCGCCGGCATCGCCGCCATACAGCAAAGCTTCATCGACAACTCGGCGGCGCAGTGCGGCTTCTGCACACCGGGTATGATCCTCACCGTCAAGGCCTTGCTCGATGCCAATCCAGAACCGAGCCACGACGAGATCCTCGAGGCGCTGTCGGGTAATCTTTGCCGGTGCACGGGCTATCTGCCGATCGTCGAGGCGGTGAAAGACGCGGCCGCGCGGCTGTCGGGCGGCGCGGACGCGGCCCGGGCGAGCGAGGGGAGGGAAGGGTGATGGCGAGCGAGGCACCGAAGGCCGAAGCACTGAATGTGGTGGGCCAGCCGGTCAAGCTGCGCGACCTGAAGAAGCATGTCGGCGGCCAAACCAGCTACTGCGACGACCTCCGATTCCCGCGCATGCTGCACCTGAAGATGCACCGCAGCGTCCAACCGCACGCCAAGCTGCTTGCCGTCGATACCGCCGCGGCCGCGCGCTCCGAGGGCGTGGTCCGCGTGCTGACCCACGCGGATTTGCCGGGCGGCGAGCTGTGGTCCGGCCTGGCCACGGTCGGCGGCGCCGGGGACGAGCCCGTGCTGGCCTCCGACAAGGTGCGCTGGAAGGGCGAGGCCATCGCGGCGGTCGTGGCGCGGACGCCCGAGCAGGCCGAGGCGGCGGCGGCCAAGGTGAAGGTCAGGTACGAGCCGCTGCCCGCCGTGTTCGACGTCGAGGAGGCGCTCGCCGCGGGCGCGCCAAATCTGATCGCGCACTGGCCGGGCAACCACTATATCTTCGGCGACGACCACGCGGCGGCGCAAATTCGCTTGGGCGACGTGGAAAAGGCCTTGGCCGAGGCCGATCGCGTGGTGGAGAACGTCTACCAGACCAGCCCCATCGAGCAGGCGCCGCTCGAGACCATCGGCTGCGTCGCGGTGCCCGACGGCGACGGCCGCTACACCGTCCATACCGGCTCGCAGAGCCTCAGTTCCACGCTCAAGAGCGTCGCCGCCTATCTCGGCCTGCCGGCCAATCGGCTGCGCTTCGTCAGTGGCTCGGTCGGTGGCGGCTTCGGCGGCAAGGCCGACTTGGCGGTCGAGGTAACGGCAACGCTGGCGGCGATAAAAACCGGACGCCCGGTCAAATACCGCTACACGCGCGAGGAGGAGATGTTCGCCTCTTCCACCCGGGCGGCGTGGCGCGTCTATATCAAGGACGGCGTCATGAACGACGGCCGCATCGTGGCGCGCAAGGTCACCACCTACCACGATTCCGGCGCTTATCTGCGCATGAGCAATTACGGCGCGATGAAACACTCGACCCATTGGCCGGGGCCCTACACCGTTGCCAACGTCTGGGTCGATGTCTATTGCGTGTTCACCAACCGCACGCCTTCGGGCGCCATGCGCGGCTTCGGCATCATGCCGGCCTCGTTCGCGATCGAGGTCCAGATGGACCGCGTGGCCAAGGCGATCGGCATGGATCCGTGGCGGTTGCGCCTGCTCAACGCCTACCGCAACGGCGACATGCGGGGGCACCACCGCGCGGTCAAGGACGCGGCCATGATCGAGACCATCCAGGCGACGGCCAAGCTCTCGGAGCAGAATTTGACGGGCGACCTCCAAAGCCTCTCTTCGTGGCGGCAAAAGGCGGGCTGAGATGGCGAAACTGCGCGGCACCGGCATGGCGGCGGTCAACTACCCCACCGGCATGCATCTCGGCGGCGACCCCACGATGGCCCTGGTCCACGCCACCTCGTCGGGCAGCTTCGTGGTCACCTTGTCCAGCGTCGAACTCGGCCAGGGGCTCAAGACGGTGCTAGCGCAAATCGCGGCCGAGACCTTGGGCGTGCCGCTCGAGGCCGTGGTGGTCGATACCGGCGATACCGACACCGGGCCCCATTGCAGCGGCACCGGCGCCAGCCGCACCACGCACCGCGCCGGCAACGCCGTCATCGCGGCGGCCAAGGAAGCGCGCCAGGAGATGCTCGATGTTGCCGCGGAGATGCTCGAGGTCAGCGCGGACGATCTGGTCACCGACGGCAAGGGCAATATTCATGTCAAGGGCGTCGTGGAAAAGTCGCTCCCCGCCGCCGAGGTCGCCGCCGCCGGGCAGTTCGTTTACGGCAAATCGATTTCCGGTCGCGGTATCTTCCTGCCGCCGGCGAGCAAGCAGGATCCGGAGACCGGCGAGAGCGCGCCATACTCCACCCAGGCTCACGCCTGCACCGTGGTGGAGGTGGAGGTCGACACCGAGACCGGCGCGGTCCGGGTGCTCAGCCTCAAAAGCGTTTATGAGATCGGCCGGCAGGTCAATCCGGAGCTGGTCAAGGGGCAGATCGTGGGCGGCGCCTGGATGGGCATCGGCCATGCCCTCTACGAAACCACGGCGCCCTATTATCCGGCCATCGACCACGCGCCGTACGATTTTTTGAACTACGTGATCCCGGGCGCGGCCGAAATGCCGGAGGTCCAATGCGAGATCCTGGAGTATCCGAGCGAGACCGGGCCCTACGGCGCCAAGGGCGTCGGCGAGATGGTCGCGAACGCGCCGATTCCGGCCATCGTCAACGCCATCAACAACGCGCTCGACGTTTGCATCGGCGAAATTCCGGTGACGCCCGAAGTCGTGCTGCGCGCCTTGGAGGAAAAGGCGCGGGCCGACGGAGCGTAGAGCTCCCTGATATAGGTCAACGACGCGCGGGTTGCGATTGACCATGCTGGCTCTTGTTGCTGCTCCCGCTCAGAGCCGCCGACCCGCGTGAGCCCACCCGCGTGAATCGACCAGCGTGAATCGACCAGCGTGAATCGAAATGAGAAGGGCGACAAGGCCAAGGTGCGTGGGCCGCGCGGCCCTGACCTTGCTGCTCGCGGCGGCTCTCGCGGCCGCCGTCTTTTGGTCGCCGACGACCGTGTCGTCGTTGACGAAAGAGAGCGACGAGCGCGAAGCCGCGGGCGCCAAACCCGGTCCAACCGACCTCTGGTTCAAGATCGCCCGTGGCGGCCGGCTTTACGATAACTGGTACGCGGAAATCGAAAGCCCACCGCCAGAGGAAACCCATCCCGCGTACCCGGCGGAGGGCAAGAAGAGGGGCGCGGACACCTGGCGCTGCAAGGAGTGCCATGGCTGGGACTATATGGGCCGCGACGGCGATTACGGATCGGGCGCGCACTACACCGGCATCAAGGGGGTGCGCGGTGTGCGGGGCATCGATCCCTGGCTTATTCGCGACATCATCATGGACGAGACCCACGGCTATACCGAAGCCATCCTGCCGCGCTCCGCGGTCGAGAAGCTGGCGCTCTTTCTCAGCCTGGGTCAGGCCGACATGGACAAATACATCGACCGCAGGACCAGGACGGCGCGGGGCAGCGTTGCCCGCGGCGGGGCATTCTTCCAAACCGTCTGCGGGGTGTGCCATGGCCTCGATGGCCGGGCCATAAATTTCGGCAGCGCCGACGATCCCGAATATGTCGGCACTCTGGCGCGGAAAAATCCCTGGCAGAGCCTGCACAAGATCCGCTGCGGCCAGCCGGGCTTCGGCATGGTGGCGTTGACGGTTCTGGATATTCAATATCAGGTAGATATCCTCGCCTATTCGCAGACCCTGCCGACCGAATAACACCTGAAATAGAAAAACAAAGATGCGCGTGCTAGCGCGGCGTGAATCATGACTGGATTGGCGGAGGATACGTATTCGGTAGTCCAACGATCTTAGTCGTTGTCGACGGTAAATTATTGATTTTCCTTAACCTATATTTATTTCTCCTGGTTTAGCTTGCCCTCGTGGGGTGCTGAAGTCTCTAGCGAGAGCGAGCGGACAAAAAGCCATGCGCGCAGCACGTCGTGCCTCGACGGTTGAATTCCTGAAGCGGCTTGAGGCCGCGTTAGCCGGCGCGCGCCACGGCCCGCCCGCCGTGCCGGCATTTCCAGGCAACCGGTGTCGGCCCCGATGACGACAGATCATGTCACGGATAGAGCGGGAAGGGGCCGTGCCGGTGTTGGCGAATTGGCGCCGGTTCTGATCGTATTACGCATCTCCATCATCATCTTTGGCGTGGA
>JAUVWK010000025.1 GCA_030604165.1 Alphaproteobacteria bacterium
ATGCGTCGTTCACCCAAGCGTTCGATCTCGGCGGAGCCTTGTCCCGAGGCGAAGCAGGCCAACTGCCTAACGCGCTCCAGCGGTTCCGCAAGGGTGAAACCGAACATCGGCGGATTCTGCGTTAGCAGCGGGTCGATCGGAGTCAGATCCATCGCCGGCAGCGGCAGCGTGTCGACGATCAGACGAAAGCGGTCGATATCGCCGTAGGTCTCGTTCAAGGAGAAGCGCGGTAGCGCCATGAAATCCGTGCCGGCGTGGACCACACCGGAGCTCTGCCCGAACGCCGCCGCGAAACCCATGGCCTGCACCAAGCCGCGCAATGCCAAATCGTATTCGCCGTAGGGATAGACAAACAGCGTCGGCACGATCTCGAGTTCTTCCTTCAATCGATTCTGCGCCTTGGCGATGTCGGCGCGGCTGGCCACGGCGTCGTTGCGCCACATGTGGCCATGAGCGGCGCTATGGTTGCCGATGGTCACGCCCGCTTCGGCGAGCTGTCTGATCTGCTCCCAGGTCATCGACCCGCCGTGCCCCTCGTCTACGGTGTCGGTCGTGATGAAGACTGTGAACGGGAGGCCGGCCGCGGAAAGTCGCGGCCAGGCTTCGGTGAACACGCTGCGCGCGCCGTCGTCGATCGTGATTCCCACGGTCCGGTCCGGCAA
The DNA here is from genome assembly GCA_030604165.1 of Alphaproteobacteria bacterium. GTDB lineage: Bacteria > Pseudomonadota > Alphaproteobacteria > UBA828 > UBA828 > JAUVWK01. Next base: position 663 of record JAUVWK010000025.1, read on the forward strand.
GGGCCGGCCCGCTCGGATCGCTTCGAGGATGTGGAGAACGGGCAGGACCGTGTATCCGCCGGATTGCAGGTGCGCGATGTGGGCTTCGAATTGCTCGAGCGTGATGTTGGTAGAAGGCAAATTGCTTTCGCCGAAGCGATGGTACTGCAGGATAACGGCGGCGTTGGCGTCGGCGTCGGCGGCGTTGGCGGCGGGCAGTGTTGCCGCCCACAGTGTCAGGGGCAGCGCCGCCGCGGCTGCCGCCAACCAAGCCGCGGCGCGACCATACGGCCGCATGCGGCCGGGGCGCCATGTCGGACCCAATGTCCAACACATTTCATGCGCGCGGCGCTTCGCCTCGTGCGCGCGGCGCTTGGCCGAAGAAAAAACCCCATGTAGCGTCGTCATGCCGCCTCGCGGGCAGGTTCATTCCTATGCGATCGTCGATGTCGTCAGTTTATCATGTTCCGAGCACCGGCCCGAGTCGCGGTGCGGTTGAATTCTGCATTGAGCTTGATGTCGCGCCACGCCTTGCGCTAGGGGATCGTATGGGCGCCATATGTTAGGTTTTATCCACTAGATCGAGAGACGGCGGGCCGAAACGGGCCGACATAGCCGATCAAAACGCGATGAGAATTCTTGCGTTGGATACCGCGACGGACGCTTGTTCGGCCGCGGCCTGGATCGACGGCACGGTTGCGGCGCGGCAATCGGCCCTCATTCGACGCGGTCACGCGGAGCGTCTCATGCCCATGGTCGAGGCCGTCATGAGTGCTGCCGCGCTCGACTATGCCGCGCTTGACGGCGTGGCGGCTACCATCGGGCCCGGTTCCTTCACCGGTGTGCGGGTCGGGCTTGCCGCGGCGCGCGGCTTGGCGCTCGCGGCCGGCGTGCCGCTCGTCGGGGTAACGACGCTGGAGACGCTGGCGACGAGCGTGCCGGCGGCCGAGCGCGAGGGCCGCACGGTGCTGGCGGTGCTCGATGCTCGGCGCGGGCAGGTCTACGCGCAGATGTTCGACGCGGATAATGAGCCGCTGGGTCCGCCCGAAGTCACGCCGCCCGCGGCGGTCGTCGCTTGGCTCCGGCCCTGCCCGGTGGCGCTGGTGGGCAGCGGGGCGCCGCTGGTGGCCCACCTGTTCGCCGACATCGGGCACCCGCACTTTGAAACGTCCGTGGCTCCTTATCCCGATGCGGCGCAGGTCGCGGCGCGCGCCGCGGCCCTAGTGGCGGCGGCCGGCGGCTTCGCCGCGCTGCCGCGCGGGCCGGTGGCGCCGCTCTATCTGCGTGGTCCGGGCGCCGGCGGTTTGGCCGAGACGCGGTCGTGAGTGCCTACGCCGCCGGCTCGGCCGTCGCCATCGAGCCGATCGAAACCAAGGATCTATCGGCGATCGCGTCGCTGCATGCGGTCTGCTTCGAAGACGCCTGGCGATTGCCGTTGCTGCGGCGAATTTTCTCGGTGCCCGGCACCTTCGGCCTGTCGCTGCGACAAGACAATGAGATCGTCGGCTTTGTGATGTGCCGCTCGAGCGGTGGCGAGGCAGAGATATTGTCGCTCGGCGTCGCGCCCGCCGCCCGCCGCTTCGGCATCGCCCACGCGCTCATGGAGGCCACCATCATACTCGCCGTCAAGCGCAGCCTCGCCGCGCTATTTCTGGAAGTCGCGGAGGACAACGAAGCCGCGCGGCGGCTCTACGAGGTGCTGCACTTCCATCAGGTCGGTCGGCGGCCGGCCTATTACAGACGGCGCGACGGTCCGAGTGTCGACGCCCTGACGCTCCGGCGTCAGCTAGCGGCGCGCGATTCGGGCGCGCCATAGCTTTGTCTTGACAAGCCGTCCTATGAGTCAATGTCGCCGCTCCTCGGTATTAATCGTTCGAGCTCTGTATAGCGATACAAAAGAAATTACATATAATGACAAATAATATTATTGCCCTATTCGAAAACTAATCATATATTTTCGACTTGAGTTGCGTATCGGGAGGACAGAATCACAATGCAAGAAAAGACCAGCTCAACCGAGTTGCTAGGTTTAACGACTGAAATCGTGTCGTCGCACGTTTCCAATAACTCAGTTGCCGTCGGCGATCTATCTCAGCTAATAAAGCACGTCTATGCTTCCTTGGCCGGCGCATCGACCGGCGCGGCGGGGCGCATGGTCGAACGGCCGCGGCCCGCCGTAAGCATCAAGCGGTCGGTAACACCGGACTATATTGTTTGTTTGGAAGACGGCAAGAAGCTGAAAATGCTCAAGCGTCACCTCAAAACGGCCTACGACATGACGCCTGAGCAATATCGCGAGCGTTGGGGCTTGCCCGTAGATTACCCGATGGTTGCGCCCAACTATGCCGCTCAGCGCAGTATGTTGGCCAAGAAGATCGGTCTCGGAACGAAGGCTCGCCGCCGCCGTCGCCGCCGTTGATTTCCGTTTGAGTCCACCAGTTGCCCCGGCTGCGGCGCGCCAGCCGAGAGGTCTGTGTGCCTATCGTGTCGCGGCCGCGGGCACGCACTCGGAGCGAGACCCGGGGGGCGAGACCGTGGACGGCGCAAGCGGCCATACTATACTAATCATTGTTGGGTGAAGGGTAGCTACGGGGCTTGCGGCCGCCGGGCCTAGGAAGATTGTGAAGCAGTCCAACCTGGAGCAGCGCTGCGTCGAACTTGGCCTCAAGATGACCGAGCAACGGCGTGTGATCGCCCGCGTCCTCTCGAAATCCGACGATCATCCCGACGTCGAGGAGGTCCACGGGCGGGTTTCCAAGCTCGATTCTCGGATCAGCTTGGCCACGGTATATCGCACCCTGCGTCTGTTCGAGGAGGTCAATCTCCTCGAGCGCCACGATTTCGGCGATGGTCGGGCGCGCTACGAACGTCGCTCCGGCGAGCATCATGACCATCTCATCAATGTCGAGGATGGTTCCGTCATCGAGTTTCAGAACGCCGAGATAGAGCAGCTGCAGCGCAAGGTGGCCGAACAACTCGGCTACCGGCTGGTCGATCACCGGCTCGAGCTTTACGCGGTTCCGCTCAATTCCGAAAAGAACCGAAAGCGCGGCTAAAGTTTTTCCACGGACACCGAATCGGGCCGAAACCGTATCAACGGAATCATGATAGGGGGCCCTAGGTGCGGCGTGGCACCGGGGCTAATGTGTCGCTTGAGCCAATGAGCGCGGATCGGATGGGGGCATCATGGCAGTTCAGGATTTTTTGACGGAGATTCGGGCGGGGAGCCTCCAGGTGCGGCTGGCCGTCGATCAGGATGAGGTGGCTGCCGCGCAAGCCTTGCGCTACCGGGTGTTCTACGAAGAAATGGCGGCCCAACCCAGTGCGGAGATGGCGGCGCAAAAGCGCGATTTCGACCGCTTCGATCCCTATTGCGACCATCTTCTGGTCATCGACCACGAGCGCCCGCCGGGGCCGGAGCAAGTGGTCGGCACTTACCGGCTGCTGCGCCGCTCGGTGGCGGAGAGCCATGGCGGCTTCTATTCGACCTGGGAGTACGATATCGGCCGCATCGTGGAGCACCCGGGCGAGATCCTGGAGCTCGGCCGCTCCTGTGTGGATTCCGACTATCGCAACCGCGCCACCATGCAGCTCCTCTGGCGCGGCAACGCCGCCTATGTCCAGCATTACGATGTGCCGATCATGTTCGGATGCGCTAGTTTTCACGGCGTTGACCCGCAGGAACACGCGCTGACGCTTTCCTATTTGTATCACTACCATCTGGCGCCGCCCGAATTGCGCATGCGGGCCGTGCCCGAGCACTATGTCGACATGAACGTGCTTTCCAAGCAGGAGATCGACGTCAGGGCGGCCCTGCGGGAGGTGCCGCCCCTGATCAAGGGCTATCTGCGTTTGAACGGCTTTGTCGGCGACGGCGCCGTGATCGACAGGCAGTGGAATAGTGTCGATGTAAGTATTATCGTTAAAACGGATTTAGTGACTCAGAAGTATCTTGATCGTCTGACCTGATCGAGAAAAGGGAGCGCGCTTGCCGCGGCCATGATTGCCTTCACGACGATGGTTCGCTTTGTCGGCTGGACCCTGCTCCTGATCCCCGTACAGATGGTTCTGACGGGCCTCAAGGTGCCGTTGGCCAAGCGCTTGCCGATGATCTGGCATCGTGGCGTTTGTCGTATTTTCAGTATCAAGATCGAGCGCCACGGCAAAATGCTGCGCACGCACCCGGTCCTGTTCGTTTGCAACCACAGCTCCTATCTCGACATCAATCTGCTCGGCTCCATTATTTCGGGTTCGTTCGTGGCCAAGGCGGAGGTGCGAAACTGGCCGTTTTTCGGCTTATTGGCGCGGTTGCAGCGAACCGTGTTCGTGGAGCGGCTGGCCACGAAAATCGCGATTCATCGCGACGAAATGAAGGTCCGTCTCGAGGCCGGCGATAATCTGATTTTGTTTCCCGAGGGCACGAGCAACGACGGCAATCGGGTCCTCCCGTTCAAGAGCGGCTTATTCGGCATCGCCGAGCAGCCGATCAACGGTCAAGCATTGCAGGTGCAGCCGGTTTCCGTCTCTTACACAAAGTTGGACGGCATTCCCATCGGGCACCGCTACCGGCCCTACTATGCGTGGTATGGCGATATGGAGCTTACCAGCCACATATGGAACCTCGCCGGGCTCGGCCGCTCCACCGCGGTGGTCGAGTTTCACGAGCCTGTTTCGATCGCGCAGTTCGGCTCGCGCAAGGAGATGGCGCGGCACTGCCAACAGGTGGTGGCCGAAGGCGTCTCGCGGGCGATCAGCGGGCGCCTGGAGGCGCCGGTTCGGGCCGGATTGTGGACCCCGAGACCGGCGTGAGCCGGTCAAGGCCGTGGGTGCCAATCGGGGGCACGGCTTGACAGCGATCCGCCCGGTGATAGATTGAAAAGGTGGCAATACCAACAACTTAACATTTGCGATGCCCGTGGCGCGCGCCGCGTCGACGGCGCTGTCCGCCACGGCGGGCACGGATTGTGGCGAAAAAGCTCTATGTGAAGACCTATGGCTGCCAGATGAACGTCTACGACTCGGCGCGGATGACGGACATTCTGGCGCCGCTCGGCTATGGGCCTGCCGCCGGCATGGACGACGCCGACATGGTGATTCTCAACACCTGCCATATTCGCGAGAAGGCCGCGGAAAAGGTCTATTCCGAATTGGGCCGGCTGCATCGGCTCAAACGCGGCCGCCAGGCGCGCGGTGACACTATGATCGTCGCCGTGGCCGGCTGCGTGGCCCAGGCCGAAGGCGAAGAGGTGCTCCGCCGCGCGCCCTTTGTCGATATCGTGTTCGGGCCGCAAAGCTATCACCACCTGCCCGAGCTGGTGGCGCGCGCTTGCCGCGCCGGCGGTGGCGTGGTGGATACCGAGTTTCCGGCCCAGCCCAAGTTCGATTTTCTGCCGGGAATCGGCGCTAGTCCGGTCGATGGGCGGGGGGTCTCGGCCTATCTGACGGTGCAGGAGGGCTGCGACCGATTTTGCAGATTTTGCGTCGTGCCCTATACGCGCGGCGCCGAATTCTCCCGTCCCGTGGCCGCTATCATGCACGAGGCGCGGCGGCTGATCGCCACGGGAGCGCGAGAAATTGTCCTGCTCGGACAAAACGTCAACGCTTATCATGGCGCCTCGACCCAAGCCGGCGACGGAGACGCCGCAAATGGGCAAGCCTCGCTCGCCTCGCTCGCCTCGCTCGTGGACGGCTTGGCCGGACTGGACGGCCTGGAGCGGATTCGCTACACGACGTCCCACCCGGGCGATATGACACCCGACCTCATCGAGGTCCATGGGCGGGTCCAAAAGCTCATGCCGTTCCTTCATCTCCCGGTGCAGTCGGGGTCCGATCGGGTGCTCGCCGCCATGAATCGGGGCCATGGTGTCGACGAGTTCCGTCGCGTCGTCGCGCGTTTGCGCGAGGCCCGGCCCGACATCGCGTTGTCGAGCGACTTTATTGTCGGCTATCCGGGCGAAACGGAATCCGATTTCGAGGCCACGATGGCATTGGTCGATGACATTGGCTTCGCGCAGGCGTTCTCGTTCAAATACAGCCCGCGGCCCGGAACCCCGGCCGCCGCGGCCCCCGATCAAGTGGCCGACGCCGTTAAGATTGAACGGTTGGCAAGGCTGCAGGCGCGCCTGAACGAGCAGCAGAGCAGCTTCAACGACACCATGGTAGGGCGGAGTCTGCCGGTGCTGTTCGAGCGGTCAGGCCGCCGCGACGGCCAGATCGTGGGCCGCGGCCCGCACATGCAGTGGGTGCATGCCGACGCGCCCGAGGCGCCGATCGGCCCCGAGGCGTTGATCGGCCAAGTCGTGGATGTCTTGATTACCGCGGCCCTTCCGAACAGCTTGGCCGGCCAAATCGGGGCGGTGGCGGGCTGTGCGATGGCAGCCGATCGCGCGCCGGACCCTGACATTATCGACGGGCCGCGCCCTTGAGCCATACCACCGTGCCGCAGCGGGTCCAGAGCGGTCAGCCGGTACACATGCGGTTCGACGACACTTCCCTGCTGCCCATGCTGTTCGGTCTGCACAACCGGCACATCGCCCGCATCGAGCAGGGCTTCGCCGTCTTGATCAATTCGCGCGGCAATGAGCTGCTGATTACGGGGCCGCCAAGCGCCGCGGCGGCGGCAGAAGCGGTGTTTACCGCCCTCTATGACCGTTTGAAGCGCGGCCTTGCGGTCGAGAGCGCCGAGGTAGACGCGGCTATTCGGATGACGACGGCGCGGGGCGAGGCCAGCGACGGCGCGGCTGGCGAGGCGGTGGCCGCCAAAGCGTCGCCCTTCGACCCAGTGACCGTCATTCAGACGCGATTGCGCCAAATCGAGCCGCGCTCACTGCGGCAAACCGAGTACATTCGGGCGCTGCACGACTACGAGTTGGTCTTCAGCCTCGGCCCGGCCGGCACGGGCAAGACCTACCTCGCGGTCGCCGTCGCCGTATCGATGTTTCTCTCGGGCAAGGTCGAGCGCATCATTTTGTCGCGTCCCGCGGTCGAGGCCGGCGAGCGCCTCGGGTTTCTGCCGGGCGATTTGAAGGAGAAGGTAGACCCCTACTTGCGGCCACTCTACGACGCACTTTACGATATGATGCCGGCCGACGCCGTGGCCAAGCGCCTTGAGAGCGGCGAGATCGAGATCGCGCCGCTGGCGTTCATGCGGGGCCGGACGCTGTCGAAAGCGTTCGTAATTCTCGATGAAGGGCAGAACACCACCCCGGTGCAGATGAAAATGTTCCTCACCCGCTTGGGCGAGCGTGCGCGCATGGTGGTCACGGGCGATCAGTCCCAGGTGGATCTGCCGCCCGGCACGCGCTCGGGCCTGGCCGAGGCCATTGCCACGCTGAAAGGCATGGAAGGCGCAGCGTTCGTTCGCTTCACCGACGCGGACGTGGTGCGGAACCCGTTGGTGGCACGCATCGTGCGCGCCTATGAGGGCCGCGAACGTCAGGCGCGAAGCGGGCCTGGCCGCAAGCGCCCGGAAGACACCGAATCGTGACGGCTGAAGATAAGGGCACCGTATCGCGGCGCAGCCTCAAGTCGGAACGCGCGCTGCTTTCGTCTTCGGCCATCCGGGCACTCGCCCAGGAACGCTGGAACAAGTCGCGCCCCTGGCTCGACTGGCCCATGCTGGTTCTGTTTATCGCTTTGGTCACGGCCGTGTTTGCGCCCTTTGGCTCGTCCACCCTGCCCGTGCCCCGGCTCGATTCGATTGCCACCTCAACGCTTCGCGCCGAGCGCAATCTGGTGGTGGAGGACAAGGAAACCACGATCCTGCGCCGCCAACAGGCCGCCGCCGCCGTGCCTCCGCAATTCAACTACGATCCGGAACTGCATTTCACCCGGCGCGACCAGGTGGTCGCGGCGGTGGACCGTTTGGTCGAACGGCGCGAAGCGGACGAACTCGATATCGCGGCGCGGCGCGCCGCCTTCGAGGCAGACCTCGGCCAACCCCTCAACGCCAAGGTCTTCGAGCTGCTCGAAAGCGTGCCCGACCCCCACGATGCCAGCGCGGCCATGACATTTTTCCTCAATATGGTGCTGGATCGCATGATCGTCGCCGACCGGGCATTACTTCCGGAACAAAGCCCGATCGCCTTGCGCCGGGCGGCGGCCGAACACCCGGAAACCCTATTTCACTTGGGTGGCATCCTGGATGTGTCGCAGGCATGGCGCCTGCTGCGCGCGCGGACCAACGAAGCGCCCTATGGCGAGGCACGGATCTTGCGGACCTGGATTCTGGAAACCGCGCTCGCTCTGGTGCAGCCCAACCTGGTGCCGAACGGCCGGGTGACGGCCGAGACCAAGGCGGCGGCCGTGGCGGCGATCGAGCCTGTCTTGGTCCGCATCGGACGCGGCGAGGTCGTGATCCGCGAGGGCGACCGCGTCACCGCTCAGGCCCAGGCCCGCATTCGCGCCTTGAACGAGGCGAGCACGGGTCGGCTGGGGTGGGTCGACAGTGTCGCCTTCGCGGCCCTGCTGGCGGGGTTGGTCGGCCTCGGCGCGTTTTTCTTCCGTCGCGCGCACCGGCCGCTCCAGTTCTCCCGAAAAGAGGGTTACATAACCCTGGTGTCGGTCGCGCTCGCCGGGCTCGCCTGCATCGCCGCGCTCTACGCCGGGCGCGGCATTGCGGAAGGTTTCGGCATCGATCCGCGGGCCGCGGCATTCCTTTGCCCGGTGGCGCTCAGTGCCGCCTTGGTCGGGATTCTGGTCAACGCGCGCACCAGCCTGATGGTCGGTGTCGCCCTCTCTCTTCTGGTGGCGTATCGCGCGGACGGAGATATTTGGCTCGCCACCTATTATCTGGTCGGAGTTCTCGTGGCCGGCATGTCGGCGCGCCGCTGCCGCCACCGGTCCGATCTCCTGAAAGTGGGTTTGGTGGTGGCGCTGAGCCAGGCCGCCGCGGCGCCGGCCGCGCTCACGCTTGGCGGCGCCGCCGCTGGCCCGGACTACTTTATCATGGTCGCCTTCGCGCTCGCTTCGGGCGGCTTGGTGGCGGTCAGCGCCATGGGTTTGCTGCCGGTCTTCGAATATGTCTTCGACGAAGTGACGGACGTGCGCCTGATGGAACTCGGCTCCGGCGACCATCCCCTGCTGAAAAAGCTCGCGCTCCGTTCGCCGGGGACCTACCACCATTCCGTGATGATCGCGAATCTGGCCGAGGCCGCGGCCGACGGGATCGGAGCCAACAGTCTGCAATGCCGCGTCATGGCGCTTTATCATGACATCGGCAAGTCGGTGCGGCCCGTCTACTTCGCCGAGAATCAACGTCAGGGAAACATTCACGACGGCCTGCCGCCGGAGCTGTCGGCGCGCATTATTTTCGCTCACGTGACCGATGGCATTGAATTGGCGCGGAAACACCGGCTCGGACGCGCCGTCATCGAGGCCGTCACGCAGCACCAGGGCACGACCAAGCTGGCGGTATTTTACCAAAAGGCGGTTGAGCGCGCGGCGCAGGCCGGGTTAACGGTGGACGAGGACGAATACCGCTATCCCGGGCCCAGGCCAACGACCCGCGAGTCGAGCATTATCATGCTTGGCGACTCGGTGGAGGCGGCGACGCGCGCCCTCAAAGATCCGAGCCCGGCGGAAGTTCAGGCCCGTGTCGGAAAGGTGATCGGCGAGAAGATCGCCGACGGCCAGCTCAGCGACAGTGAGTTGACGTTGGGCGAGCTCGAGGCGATCGAAAAGGCGTTTACACGCGTGCTCGTCCTTGGCGTTTATCACAGCCGGATCGAGTACCCAGCGGTCGGCCCGGCGCAGGAGCGACAGCGCGGCGCCGACGAAGAGGCGAAGGTAGACAATGCGCGAACCGGAGATCGAGGTCGCGATACGCAATCCGACGTGGCTCGCCGTTTTTCCTGAGGCGAGCCCGTTCGCGAAGGGCGCGGCGCGGGCGGCGCTCGAGGCGGCTGGCCCGAAGCGCCCGGTCGAGTTGAGCTTGGTTTTGGCCGACGACGAGCTGGTCCAGGCGCTCAACCGAGAATACCGCGGGGTCGATTCCCCGACCAACGTACTCGCCTTCGCGGCGCACGAAAGCGCTCCTGGTGCGACGCCGTGGCCGCTTTCCGATGATTGCCCACTGTTGCTCGGCGACGTGGTGTTGGCCTTGGAAACCATTCGCGACGAAGCCGCGCATCAAGACAAGACGTTGGCCGACCACCTGAGCCATTTGATCGTGCATGGCGTGCTGCACTTGGTCGGTTTCGATCACGATCGTCATGGCGAGGCGGCCAAGATGCGGGCGCTCGAGACCAGGGTGCTGGCGCGCCTCGGTATCGCCGCTCCCTACCGGGCGCGCCGTTACCCGAAAGCCGCTCGCCGGACCGTCGCGCCGGCGCTGCCAGTGCCATGAACGAAAACGATCGTCCGCCATCGCCGCAACATGCGGCGAGCGCGCAAGAAGACGAACGCTCCGAATCCTCCTTCGTCCGGACCATCGGCAATTGGTTGCGCGGCCTCGGCCGCGGCGGCGAAACCACATGGCGCGAATCGGTCGAGGAGATTATCGAGGAAGAGGAAGAGGTCGCCGACCAGATCAGCGCCGAAGAACGCGGCTTGCTGATGAACTTGCTGCGGTTTGGCAAGCTTCGGGTCGAGGACGCGATGGTGCCGCGCGGCGATATCGTGGCCGTGGAGGAAAACGCGTCGCTCGAAGACGTCGTCTCGGCGATCAAATCCGAGAGCCACTCCCGCATGCCGGTCTACCGCGAGACCCTTGACGACGTGATCGGCATGGTGCACATGCGCGACATCATGACGTTTTGGGGCGACACCAGGCCGTTCCGGCTGAGTGACGTGATGCGTAAGATTCTCTTCGTCCCACAGTCGATGCCAGTGGTCGACCTGTTGGCGCAAATGCGCCACTCGCGCCAGCACATGGCCGTGATCGTCGACGAATATGGCGGCACCGACGGAATGGTGACCATCGAAGACCTGGTAGAGGAGATCGTGGGAGAGATCGAGGACGAGCACGATCAAGTAGAGGCGCCGGCACTGGTGGCTTTTGGCGACGGTACCTTCGAGGCGGACGCCCGCACCCGCGTCGAAGAGCTCGAGCGCCGAGTCGGCCGCTCGCTGCTCGCGGGCGAAGACGAGGAAGATATCGATACGCTGGGAGGTTTGGTTTTCGCGCTCGCCGGTCGGGTGCCGCGGCGCGGCGAAGTCATTGTCCATCCGGCGGGTTTGAGGTTCGAGATACTGGACGCCGACCCCAGGCGGATCAAGCGCCTGAAGATCCGCTCGGCCGACCCGATGTCCGGCTCCGATCAGGCGTGACGCCGGTGTCCGGCGCTGGCAGCGCGTCGGCTCTCGCGGATCGCGTTGGCCGCACGACCGGATGGCGCCGCTCGCTGTTGGCGCTCGGTCTCGGTGTCGCCGCCGCGGCCGCCTTGCCGCCAGCCCATATCCTACCCCTTCTCGTCGTCGCCTTTACCGGACTGGTTTGGCTCACGGCCGCAAGCCGTTCGCCGTGGCGGGCATGCCTGGCTGGCTGGTGGTTCGGCTTCGGCTATTTTCTAACCTCCATGTACTGGGTCGGGGCCGCGCTATTGACCGACCCGGCGCAGTTCGGCTGGCTGGTGGTGCCGGCCGTGGTCGGGCTGGCGGCCGGTTTGGCGTTATTTCCGGCGCTTGCCGCGCTAATCGTTCGCGCCAGCGGCGCGCGCGGGGTTGCGCGCGTGCTGGCGTTCGCCGCGGCGTGGACGGCGCTCGAATGGTTGCGCGGCCATATGTTGACGGGCTTCCCGTGGAACCTGGTCGGCTCGGCCTGGACCATCTCGGAGCACATGATCCAGCTGGCGGCGCTGACCGGTGCCTATGGGCTAAGCCTGCTCACGGTCCTCGTCGCGGCGATGCCGGCCGTGCTCGCGGAGCCGGGCGCCGCCGCGAGCGGCCGGGCGGCGCGGCGCTGGGCGCTGGGCGCCGCCGGTTTACTGTTACTCGCTGGTTGGGCGGGTGGCGCGGCGCGCCTGGCCGTGGACGGCGCCGCGGAGCCAACCGATATCCGTCTTAGGATCGTGCAGGCGAAGATTGCCCAAGATCTCAAGTGGCTGCCGGGCGAACGCGACCGGGTCTTGGCCAGCCATCTGCGTCTGACGGCGGCCGACGGTTATCGCCGCGCCAGCCATGTGATCTGGCCGGAGGCGGCGACGCCCTTTTTTCTTGCCGATGACGAGGCGCGGCGCACCTTGGTTGGCGCTGCGGCGCCGGCGAACGGGCTGTTGATCACCGGGGCGCCACGGCGCGGCGTCAATGAAAACGGCGAGCTGATCTTGTGGAACAGCTTGCAGGCGCTCGACGCCGAGGGCCGCATCCTGGGTAGCTACGACAAGCATCATCTGGTTCCCTTCGGCGAGTATGTGCCCTTTCGCAGCGTCTTGAGCCTTGCCAAGCTGGCTTATGGCGCGGTCGACTACTCGCCCGGCCCCGGTCCGAGAACCTTGCATTTGCCTGGCCTGCCAGCGGTCAGCCCATTGATTTGCTATGAGGCGATCTTTCCCGGACAAGTCGTGGACCGCGCCGATCCGCCCCAATGGCTGCTCAACATCACCAACGACGGCTGGTTTGGCGAGACCGCCGGGCCCTATCAGCACTTCCAGAGCGCGCGTCTACGTGCCGTGGAGCAAGGATTGCCGCTGGTGCGCGCCGCTAATACGGGTATTTCCGCGGTAATCGACGGCCATGGGCGTATCGTCGCGCGGCTTGGCCTCGGTATACGCGGTGTATTGGACGCCACATTGCCGAAGCCATTGAACGGAACTACGCTTTATGCACGCGCGGGGGATTGGGTCGTCGCGGCGCTGCTCGCGTTAATTGTTGCATGTTTGGGGGTGATTAAGTGGCGTGTAAGCGGAAAACGTATTTCAACTACTAAATTATTTGACTAATACTATGATAATGAACTTGTATATAAAAATACGTATTTCGGCGCGTGCGAATGTTGACGCTGTTAAATAGGAGCGCTATGTAGCGGCGTACGGTGCGTCGGTTGAGGCGGCTGAGAGGGTCAAGCGGACCTTCATTTCGCCTTTCTCAAAACAGCATGGACGACAGAATCCAGATGGCACTAAACCCCGATCCGATCGATATCCATGTTGGCAAGCGGGTCCGACTTCGGCGAACGCTGCTCGGCATGAGTCAGGAAAAACTGGGCAAGGCGATCCGATTGACGTTCCAGCAGGTACAAAAATACGAACGCGGAACCAACCGCATAGGCTCGAGCCGGCTTTATCAATTGTCGCAGGTTCTGGATGTGCCGGTCTCGTATTTTTTCGACGACCTGCCGCCAGAGGCGACTCGTGCGCGCAAGCCCGGTATGGCGGAGACCCCGCCGCCGCCCTTCGATGGCGATCCCATGGTGCGGCGCGAGACGCTGGAGTTGGTTAGGGCCTATTACCGGATCACCGATGCCACGGTCCGCAAGCGGGTCTTTGAGTTGGTCAAGGCCGTGGGGGCGTCCGGCGCGAAAAGTAGCCCGAACTAGCGCGGCCCCAAAACTGGCGCGGCCCAAAACTGGCGCGGCAAGCTACAACGCGCCCCGACGACGCAGCATTTGCGCTGCATGTCCAACGGTTAGGCAAAGAGCTTGACCGCCTCCTGAAAGCTTGCCAAAACAGCTTGCGTTGCGGCTTGAGCCGCGGCCCTGATCGCGCATCGCCAATCAGGCTGGAAGCGGACAACTAAGGAGCCCAGCCGGTCCGCAGGGAGACGCCAGCCCTTCCGCAGGGAGACGAGTGTGACCTTAGCCAACTATCTGTTCACGAGCGAGTCGGTCTCGGAAGGGCATCCCGACAAGGTTTGCGATCGCATCTCCGATGCGGTGGTCGATACCTACCTCACCCAGGAGCCCCACGCCCGGGTCGCGTGCGAGACCATGGTGACGACCAATCGGATCGTGCTCGCCGGCGAGGTGCGGGGGCCGGCTTCGATCACGGCGGATACCCTCGAGGATGTCACGCGCAACTGCGTGCGTGAAATCGGCTACGAGCAGGACGGCTTCCATTGGGCCAAGGCGCATGTCGATATTTACGTCCATGCTCAATCGACCGACATCGCCATGGGCGTGGATGCGGCGGGAAACAAGGACGACGGCGCGGGCGACCAGGGCATCATGTTCGGCTATGCCTGCCGCGAGACGGAAGCGCTCATGCCGGCGCCGATCTATTACTCGCATGCGATTCTGCACTCGCTCGCCGAAGCGCGGCATTCGGGTGCGGCGCCGGGCCTCGGGCCGGACTCCAAGAGCCAAGTGACTCTCCAATATGAGAGCGGTCAGCCCGTCCGCGCCGCCTCGATTGTGGTTTCCACGCAGCATTCGGCAACGCTCAAGCAAGATGACGTACGCGAGCTCGTCCGCCCGCATGTGGTCAACGTGCTGCCCGACGGCTGGATGTGCGATGAAGACAATTTCTATGTGAACCCGACCGGGCGGTTCGTGATCGGCGGCCCGCACGGCGACGCGGGGCTCACCGGGCGCAAGATCATCGTCGATACCTATGGCGGCGCCGCACCGCACGGCGGTGGCGCCTTTTCCGGCAAAGATCCGAGCAAGGTCGACCGGTCCGCCGCCTACGCGGCCCGCTATCTCGCGAAAAACGTCGTCGCCGCGGGCTTGGCCGAGCGCTGCACGATCCAGCTCGCCTATGCCATCGGTGTCTCGCACCCGCTCTCGGTCTATGTCGACAACCATGGCACCGGGGAGGTGGATGAAGCCCGCCTCGCCGCGGCCCTGGTCGATGCGATGGACCTGTCGCCTCGGGGCATCCGCGAGCACCTTGGGCTCAACAAGCCGATCTATGCGCGGACCGCGGCCTATGGACATTTCGGTCGGGAGCCGGAGCCCGACGGCGGTTTTTCCTGGGAGCGAGCGACTCTTGCCGATGATTTGAGGTCGGCGCTCGGTTAGGGTTGTTTCAGGGTCGGCTGCCGCGGCTCGGCCATGCATCGTAAGCTCAGCGCGGCCGCGCCGCGCCGAGGCGTTCTCGAAATCATGGAGCAGAGACAGCGTTCCTTGTACGGCCGCCGCAGCGGCCACAAGCTGCGACCGGGGCGGCGCGCCTTGCTGGAGCGGCGGCTACCGGCGCTGC
>JAUVWK010000473.1 GCA_030604165.1 Alphaproteobacteria bacterium
GCCGTCTGTAATTCCCCAGGTTTTTCTTTTTTGTCCGCCATCTGTAACCTCCTCGGTTCTTCTCTGTTTTTCGTTCTAATCCGTCAGTCGGCCGGGTGATAGGGAGCCTCCGCCCGCGTCATCATGCATCCAACGCACGATCCCGGCGACGCCGTCGACGGCGACGAGGGAGCCATTCGGGATTCGGCTGGTCGCATTGAGAGCGCCCAGCACCATTGGGATGCCGCGCTCGCGGGCGAGCGAAGCGAGATGAGAGGTCGAGCCGCCAAGCTCGGCAACGACACCCGAAACACGCGGCAAGATATGGCTCAGCGCCGGCCCCGCGATTCGTGTGACCAGAACATCGCCCGGCCCAACCTGCGAAAGCTGGCACTCGCACTCGACGATTACGGCACGCCCGGCGCCCCAGCCAACGCCCGCGGGATGACCGCGCAGACCCGGGCGGCCTTCCCAGATTGCGTCCGGCACGCTCGCCTCGGCCACGTCCAGTGGGCGCACCTGCAACAGCTTGATACCGCGATCGTCCATCGCCCATTCGATCTCGACCGGATGCCCCATCATCGCCTCGGCCGCCAATAGATGCCGTCCGAGCTCTAACGTCTGGGCATCGTTGAGACACGGCTCGCCGGCAAGCACCTCGGGAACCGCCCGGGGTTCCGAGCGACCGTGGTGATGGCAATGATCGCTGTGGTCCTTGCGGCCGGCCTGAACCTCGCACACGGTCAGGTCGCGGCTTACGATGACGCGGTCGGGCACGACGTCACCCTGCGCAATGGCCGTGCCAAGACCCCATGTGGCGCTGATCAGCATTTCGTCCTCGGCGGTCTTGCTGAGGCCGCCGCCCGAGACAAGCGCCGGGACGAGCGGCTGAACCAGCACGCTCATGGCTGTCTCGCCCGGGGTGAGATCATTGTTATCCATGTAGCGGCGGACATTCGTTGTCCAAAGCGCGGCCCAGCAGGCACGCAGGGCGGTGGTGAAATCGGCCTCGCTGCAAAGCCCCATGAAGCTTTCGAACTGGCCGGCGAATTTGGCCCCCGCCCGGTCCTCGATCAACGCCGAGGAGCGGACGACGCCCGGCTGGCCGGACTCTGCCCGTTGTGCCCGCCAGCTCTCGATTGCGGGCTCGAGGATCTGTGGCGCGATGGTTTTCTCGTAAAGGCCGAGGCGCATTTCAACCGAGATGCGGCGGCGCTCGATGACATCGGCGTCTGCAAAACGCAACGCGGCCCGCTCAAGGTCCATCTCGCGGAGCTGCAACCGGTAGGCATCGGCGGTGATGCAGAAGCCGCCCGGCGTTGGCAAGCCGGCACGCGTCAAAGCCGCCAGATTCGCTGCTTTTGGCCCGACCCGGTCGGGATCGAGCGCGCCGGGGTCGGAAATAGGTATCACCAGCCCGCTCATCGATTTGCCTTCCTCGACTTGGACACGGCGCTACCGATGCCGCGCCTCGGCTACCTTACGTGATCGCCGTAGCCCGGGATCGGGTCGACCACGGTTATCTGCTTGACCGGAAAGTTCGATATGATCTCGACCGAGTCTTCGTGCACGATCAGCATTTCTTCGATCCGCACGCCATATCGGAATTCTTTGCCGTGCTGGGTCTCCAGCGCGAATGTCATGCCCGCCTCGATATCCACCGGATGGTCAAGCGACCAGATACGGGAAATGACAGGCGGATCATACTGGGCGAGACCGAGGCCGTGGCCCCACAGATTTGCCGCTGCCTGATCCTCTTCCTCGTAGCCGTAGGCCTCCTTGGCCGAAGGCCATTGCAGGGCAATTTCCCGCGTCGTGGTTCCGGCTTTCACCGCGCCGATCGAATCGTAGAGCCATCCCAGCGCAGTGGCGTAGGTGTCCTTCTGCTCCTGGCTCGGCTCCTTGCCCACGCAATAGGTGCGGTAATAGCAGGACTTGTATCCGTTCCAGGTGAGCGCCGCGAGATCCATGAAGACGATGTCGCCCGGTTGGATGATGCGGTCGGAGAAGTTGCGCCAGTTCGGCCAGGTGTTCGGGCCGGATGAGACGATAACGTCCTCGACATCCTCCATCCCCGGAATGTCGTAGAGGAACTTCATGATATGGGCCGTGACCTGGTTTTCGGTAATACCGGGTCGCAAGAACTTCATCGTCTCCCAATGCGCCGCGTCACCGATGGCGCCGACGATACGCATGCATTCCTGCTCGTCGATATTCTTGACCGCGCGGGCCTGCATCATCGGCGTCATACCGTCCTGCCAGGCAATGCCTTCCTCTTCGAAGACCTTGATCATGTTGATGTCGATGAAGTCGACACCGAGTTTTTCGCCGGCGACACCATAACGTTTCATTTCTTCCTTGATCGCGGCAGTGAATTTCTTCACCTGCTGCGTCGAGGCCGGACCGGCGGCGCCTTTGATCCAGGCATAGGAATAGCGGACATTTTCCTTCGGCAGCCACGGGGCATGGCGCTCGATCTGGAAGCCAAGGTCGCCCTGCTCGAACAGCACCGGATCGCCGTCGCCGCAAAGCACGGCGTAGCGGAGGCCCGGCTTGAGCCGGTTCCAGCCCGGCGTCAAAGTGCCCGTCAGATAGCGCACGTTCTCGTCATACATGCAAAGCATCGCGCCGTAGCCGTGGGCTTTCATCTTTGCGCGTGCGCGCTCAAGCCGGTATCTGCGCAAGCGATCCCAATCGATCCGCTGCTGCCAATCCATACCGACCATGCCGAAATTGGCGCCCATGACGGCTCCTCCTATTGTCGGGAACGCAAGCTCCCTCGAGAGACAAATGATATCGGTGGCCTGCCCCGATCAGTGGTCCAGTTGGTGTGCGAGGGTCCGGACGGCTTCAGAGTATGGCGATCTGGCCTTGACGGGCAAGATCGTTGCTGGCGCGGGCGCTCCGCCGCCGAGCCACAACGCTAGTTCATGAGGACACGACCTAGAGCCGCTTTGGCAGGCGCGCCAGGCGCTCGGTCAGGAGGGTGA
>JAUVWK010000138.1 GCA_030604165.1 Alphaproteobacteria bacterium
CTTGACCGTGGCGATCATCCGGCCGGGTTCGACCGCCGCGAAGGACGGGATGGTGCCGATGGTGAGCGCCTCGTCGAGAAGATTGATGCGGTCGATGCGGGCGCTATCGGCGACCGCCAGGCCGCTGACCTCGGCGAACAGGTTGCAGCGCCCCGTGAAGGCCTTGCCGCGGCTCAAGCCCGGGCCGCAGGCCGCCGTGGCGAGCGCGGCGGCGGCCTCGTCCTCGGCCATGTCGCTCGCTTCGAGCCGAGCCCCGGACACGGCGGCGATGCCGGCCCGGCGCAAGGTCGCGATATCCTCCGAGGTGAGAACATGGCCCTTCTTCAGCGCCCGCCCGGCCAGGCGCACACTATGGGCGAGGATCAGCCCCTCGGCTTGCTCGATGGCTTCCTCGCCGAACTTCATGACCCTTTGCCGTGCCGGGCCTGGGTAATCTGCGCCATGACCGAAACGGCGATCTCGGCCGGCGATTTGGCGCCGATATCGAGCCCGATGGGGCCGTTGATGCGGGCCAGCTCCGCCTCGCCGAAGCCCTTTTCGCGCAACCGCGCGAGGCGCTTGCCGTGGGTCCGCTTGCTGCCGAGAGAACCGATATAGAAGGCCGGCGAGCGCAGCACCGTCTCCAACGCGGGATCGTCGATCTTGGGGTCGTGGCTCAGCGTCACGATGGCCGTGCGGCCGTCGGGCGGAGCGGCCTTCATGACCTCGTCGGGCCAGTCCGTGGCCACGGTGAAGCGCGGGAAGCGAGCGCTCTGGGCGAAGCCGCGGCGCGGGTCGATGATGGTGACCGCGTAGCCCGCGATATCGGCGATCTGCGCCAGCGCCTGGGTGATGTGGACCGCGCCGACGATGATCAGCCGCAGCGGCGGATTGTAGACGTGGATGAACAGCGTGCGGTCTTCGGCCTCGAAGGGCCCACTGCGGTCGGTCGTCAGCGCGCGGCGCGCCTCGGCCACCACGGCCGGCGCCAGCCCCGAGTCAGCCTCGGTGTCGGCGCCATAGACCAGCGCCTGCGCCCCGTCCGCGAGGTCGGTGACCACGGCGACGGCGCGCTTGCCGTCGCGGGCGGCGTTGAGTTGGTCCAGCAAGGTACGTTTCACGGGCCCCGCCTCATTCCACCCGCTCGACGAAGACCCTGACGGTGCCGCCGCAGGCGAGGCCGACCTCCCAGGCCTGCTCGTCGGAGACGCCGAACTCCAGGCTGCGCACGCCACCGCCTGTCATCACCGCCTTGGCCTCCTGGATGACCGCGCCTTCGATACAGCCGCCCGAGACCGAGCCTTGAAAGCGGCCGTCTTCATCGATCACGAGTTGGCTGCCGACCGGACGCGGGGAGGAGCCCCAGGTGGCGACCACGGTGGCCAGCGCCACCGACTTGCCTTGATCGCGCCAGGCGGCGGCGGTTTTCAGAATATCTTCGCTGTCGTCGCTATCGTGGCTCTTGTCGCTCATGGGCTCTCCTCGGTGAACCATAGCGTACCTGCGGGTGCAGGATACCCAATGATCTAGGCCTGACGCCATCGCTTCTCAACCTCGTCCCGTCGGGGTAGGGTTCCGGGTGCGGGGAAGACTAACAAAGGGAGCCCATCAAGATGGCCATCGAAGTCAAGACACCGTCTCTTTTGGAGCTTGTCGCGGAGGACGCGGAGGTGCAGCGGATCGCGACGGACTTTAAGTTCACCGAGGGCCCGGTCTGGAATCCGGCGGCGCAATGCCTCCTGTTCAGCGATATGCCGGGCGATGTTCGGCGGAGCTGGAGCGAGGCGGACGGCATCGTGGAGGTGCGCAAGCCGGCCAACAAATGCAATGGCATGACCTATGACAGCCGCGGCAATCTGATCGTCTGCGAACATTCCACCAGCCTCGTGGTCAGCGAGGCGCCGGACGGCACGATCACCACCGTTGCCTCGCATTATCAGGGCAAGGCCCTGAACAGCCCCAACGACGTCATCGCCAAATCCGACGACGCGATCTATTTTTCGGACCCGACCTACGGCCGCATGCCGGTGTTCGGCCTGGAGCGCGAGCAGGAGCTGGATTTTCAGGGCGTTTTCCGGGTGGCGCCCGGCGGCGGCGAGCCGCAACTCCTGGTGGACGATTTCGGCCAGCCCAACGGCCTCTGTTTCTCGCCGGACGAGTCGGTCCTCTATATCAACGACACGCCGGGTGCCCTGATCCGCGTCTTCGACGTGAAGCCCGACGGCACGCTGGATAACGACCGGCTGTTCTTGGGCGACATCGGCACCGGCGAACTCGCGGACGGGATACCGGACGGCATGAAGTGCGACGAACGCGGCAACGTCTATGTCACGGGGCCGCGCGGCATCTGGGTGATCTCGCCCGCGGGCGAGCATCTCGGCATCATCGAGATGCCCGAGCACGCCGGCAACCTCAATTGGGGCGGCGCGGATTGGAAAGAGCTCTATTGCTGCTGCTCGACCTCGGTTTACCGGGTGCGTTTGAAGGTCGCCGGAAACCGCCTCAGCTACATGCGTTGAGGGGGCCATCATGACCTTCCAACTGGAGCCGAAAACCAGCGCCCTGATCATTCAGGACTTGCAGAACGATGTCATCACCGAGGGCGGCGCGTTCGCCGATTCGGGCGCGCCAGCCCATGCCAAGAGCCAAAACGTGGTCGAGAACGTGAAGGCGCTCGCGGCGGCTGCGCGGCAGGCCGGCATGGCCGTCATACACGTGTATTACATCGTCGAGGAGGGCGCCCCGGGGCTCAAGCGGAACGCGCCGCTGTTCGAGGGCGTGGCCGACGGCAACGCCCTGGTGCGCGGCAGCTGGGGCGCGGCGCCGGCGGCGGGGCTGGAGCCCGTGGCGGGCGATATCGTGGTCGAGAAAATGCGTATGAACGCCTTTTACGACACGCGCTTGGACACGATGCTGCGCGGGCTCGGCATCGAGACCCTGGTGATCACCGGGGCGTGGACCAACTTCTCGGTCGAGCACACGGCGCGGCACGGCGCCGACGCCGGCTATCGCGCGGTGGTGGTCACGGACGGCACCTCGACGATCGACGACGAGTGGCAAAAGGCGGCGCTCGACTTCGCCCTGCAGAACATCGCCGAACGGGTGCCGAGCAAGGAGGTGCTGGCGGCGCTCGGCGCGGGCTAGAGCGTTGACTCATAAACTAGAGTTGGGTCAGTGGCGGGGCGCCGATGTCGGCTTTAGGGCCAACACCGGTCGCAAATCGGCGCATTTGGGCTCGTCCGCCTGTAGCCAAGAGCAGAAGTTCGGGCATTCTGTCGGCGCGTGAGTTCCCGCTTATTCGTGCGCTAACCTTCCGCGCACGGGAGACCAGAGGTGGAACGGCGCCTAGCCGCTAAATTCGCCACCGAAATGGTGGGCTCAGCAACGTGTTCGAGGTCGCCTCCCCCGGACCCCGTCAAGCACGATTCCGCCCGCCAACGGAGCCGATGGCTCCCGGACCTCCTCCAGCTCCAAAAGGGTGTCGCGCCGCGCGCGCAACACGAGACACGCATTAATTGTGGAACCGGCCAAGCCCGCCGCGAGCCTGCTGGGCGCGCCCTGGGACCCCTCCGTTAATCATTTGTTAACCACGTGTTAACCCCGCGGTGCTGGAATTCGTCTCGCTCCGGTGGCCCGGAAGATTGGGATGGGGGAGCACCTGGTTTCCTATCGGACAGGAGAAGGAATATGCGACGGTTCGGTTTCTTCGGTTTCTTCGTTGGCGCGGCGATCCTTTTGTCTGGCTCTACAGCGGTTTCGGCCTCGACTTGGCTGGTAGAAACGCAAACGGAGGGATTTACGAACACTCACTCCGTCACGGCCTTTGCCAAAAGCGATCACGCCAAAATAATGCTGAGGTGTGAGAATAAAAACCGAATCATGGCGGTGTTTCAGCCGGAGAACGTCATTTCCGAGATCGGTCCTTTATTTACCAGATACAGAATCGGGAAGAATTCGACCGTCAAGAGCAATAACTGGATCTCGCTTTATGGCGTAGCGGCATATATAGGCGCCAAGAAGGACGAGAAAAATCGCGAAGAAATCGTTGACTTCGCGAAGTCTCTGATGAAGGGCGAGAGCGTTCTAATTGAGGCCGAGAACGCGAGGGAAAAATTTGCGCTGAAAGGCTCAAAGACCGCTATTGCGGAAGTGCTTAGCGCCTGCGACGCGAAATAATCCACGCTAGCACGCTCTCCCGATTTCGACGGTGATTTCGCGCGTTGGCCTCGGGGTGAAGGATTTTCGCGGAGTGTTCGTGTTCACATCGGAAAGTGCCCTCAACCAATTTGTCGAGGGCGGCTGGGACGCGAGCGCCCAAGCCGACGCGGCACCAAGCCACGATCCAAGGCACCAAGTTCTGGAAGGACGACGAATTGACCGGAACAGTTTCCTCGGCACCGCCACCTCGGCAAGCTGGAACGTGACGTACCGACCATGGCGGACGACTTCGGCCTCGATCTTGACCAACCCGAGTCGCCGCCGGGTCGCGTTTCGGGGGCAAGCCCGGGATCGGGGTCGAGATTCCACCTCTTTGCCGTGAGGACCAGGCCATGACGCAGATCTACCGAAGCTTCCTCGGCGCCTTCCTGGCGCTCGCCGTGCTCGCGGCCGGCGTCTCCAAAGCCGCCGCCCAGGAGGCCACCGAGGAGGCCACCGAGGAGGCCACCGAGGCGACCTATTCCGAGGACGAGATCCTCTCCAAGGCCAAGGGCTTCTTCGGCGCCACCACGGAAGGGCTCGCCAAGGCCATCGAGAAGGTCTTCGAGGACCAGGGCCGGCCGAATGCCTACATCACCGGCGAGGAGGTAAGCGGCGCCATCGGCATCGGCGCGCGCTACGGCGAGGGCACGCTCAACCAAAAGACCGGCGCGGCGCGCAAGGTCTATTGGCAGGGCCCGACCGTCGGCTTCGATTTCGGCGCCGACGCCTCCAAGATGTTCATCCTGATCTATCATTTGCCCGACGTGGATTCGCTGTTCCAGCGCTTTCCGGCGATCGACGGCAGCTTCTACTTCATCGCCGGCGTCGGGGTGAACTACCAGCAAAGCGGCGACATCATCCAAGTGCCGATCCGCACCGGGGTCGGCCTGCGCGCGGGCATCAACGTCGGCTATATGCACTACACCCGGAAGTTCTCCTGGATACCGTTGTAACAGCCTCATCTCCCCTGGAGCAGAGCATGAAGCTGACCGATTTCGACGCCCTGACCTTCGACTGCTACGGCACCTTGATTGATTGGGAGAGCGGCATCGCCACCGCGCTGCGGGCCTGGCCAGGCGATCACGCTCTCGCGGACCGGGTCCACAAGCTGTTCCTGCCGGTCTGCCCCTGAGTCTAGTCCAGGCGAATCTCGATATTGACGAGCGGCGCCTCTCAAATGTCTGCTCAGGGTCAGGGGCAGACGAAACCGGCCCTTTGAGATTCCGGCAGCTTTGGGGGGGAAGCGGACCTTCCTAGCCTGGATGTCTGTTGTTGGGGGCGAAGCGGTCGTGCCGAGCGGCGTGCTCCAACTACCGCTGATAGCCAAAAGGCGACATTCGCCCCGCGCTTCGAACGGTCGGTTCGTCTGCCGAAGCTCAGTCAAGGCACCGACCCTAGCAGAAGGCGGGCCACTCCGATCACGCCGTGATGATTGGCTGGAACATTCGACGATACTGGCCAGGGGTTATTCCGCTCAGGCGTTTGAATAGGCGACGAAAGAAGCCGGATTCTTCATACCCAACCTCCGCAGAAATCTCCTCCACCGGTTTCGTGCTTGTCTCGAGTAAGCGCTTCGCCTCTTCGATACGCAAACCCTGAACATGGTCGATCAAAGCCCGCCCGGTTGCGGCCTTGAAACGACGCTTGAGGCTTCTTTCCGGAATATTGGCTTGCTCAACAACCCGGCTGACACAATTGGGCTCCTTGAATCGGTCTGCCAGCCAATCCTCGCAGCTGCGCACCACCGAGTCCGCATGCGGATTGGCACGCACCAAACTCGCATAGGGCGATTGCCCTTCGTCGTGCCATTTCAGGAGATACGCCTTGGCGATTTTCATCGCCTCGCCAGGGCCGCAATGCTTTGAGATGATATGAATGGCAAGATCGTGCCACGACGTCGTCCCCCCTGCAGTTACGAGGCGCCCCGCGTTATCCGCGAATACAAGATTGGGTCCAGGCTGAAAACGGACCTTGGGATAGCAAGTTCTGAACAGGTCCTCGTAGGCCCAATGCGACATGGCATTGAGATGATCGAGAAGTCCGGCTTCTGCTAGAAAAATCGATCCGGAGCACGCCGAATAGACGTATGCGCCACTGCGGTATTTCTCATCCAGCCACCGCATCAGTTTCGGGTAGCGCCCATGTAGGTGCTCATCGGGTCCGAGCCACACCTCCGGAACGATGACGATTTCCGCGTCCGGGTTATCTGACACCCCGTAATCCGGCGAAACTGGAATGCCGTTCCCGCACCGGAATGGCCTTTTCGTATTGGACACTATCGCTGGCTTGATCAGTCTCTGCTCCGGCTCAGTGCGCACCAGCGCTTGCCACAAGTTCCCTGCGGCCCCCAGCACATCAAACATGCCGTAGAGTGCTGAGCCAGCGGTCTCCGGAACGGCGACGATCAAAGCTCTGACGAACGCGCTTTCTGTTGTCGACATCATGCCTCCAGATGTTGGCACAAAAGGCCCGTTTTTGCCATTTAACGATCTCTCGAAATGGGCTCTCCGGCCATACGTTTTAGCCAACGGAACAAGCGCAGTGCCCTGACGGCATCGCGCCCCACACAGGAGCTAAGACGATGGAGAGCTTAATCTACGCCGCAAATGGCATGTACGTGTTCGCGTATTTCATGACGGATATGTTGCGTATGCGCATTCTGACCGTCACCGCCGCGTCCTGCCTGGCCACATACTTCTATTGTCAACCGGAGCCGATGTTGACCGTTGTTGGATGGAACGTGTTCTTCATTACTCTGAACCTGGTCCAGATTGCCCGAGTGTTGCGGTCGCGGAAAATGAAGAGGCTGAACGATTCTGGAGCGATGGTGCGCTCGAATGCCGCGGCAACCTAATCCCACGTGCGAACGATCTGATTGAACTCTCAGCAAGCGGCCGCTCAAGGGGACGCCTATCGGGGCTGGAATGTCTCTTTCGGGTC
>JAUVWK010000345.1 GCA_030604165.1 Alphaproteobacteria bacterium
CCGATCGCGGCGGCGAGCTCGCGGCCGAAGACGCGGAAACCGCGCCGCTCGTCGACCGTCGCCTCGCCGCGCGCTAGCCCGTCCGCGTGGCGGGCAAGCGCCG
Organism: Alphaproteobacteria bacterium; assembly: GCA_030604165.1. Classification (GTDB taxonomy): domain Bacteria; phylum Pseudomonadota; class Alphaproteobacteria; order UBA828; family UBA828; genus JAUVWK01. Next base: position 104 of record JAUVWK010000345.1, read on the forward strand.
CAATTTCGGCCAGCGCGTAACGCGCGATGAGCGCGGCGAGCAAGCTCAGCCCGGCCCAGCAGAGCGCGGCCACGCCGGGCGGCAAATAGCCCGCGCCGGAAAGCGCGCCGAAGGCGACGGCGAGCGGCGCGGCGGCGAGCGCTGTGGTGCGCAGCCATCGACCTAGGGGAACGGTATCGCGTTGCATGGGGCCACGATGTGGTTGGCTGGGTGGTTAGCTGGGTGGTCGGTTGGCTCTATCTAACAGAGCGCGGGGCGCGGCTCAGTCCTCCGGCGGCGGCGCCACACGGCGTGGCTGGACATGAATATTGCTGCCGCCGTGCGCCGCCAGGATGGCCTCGGCCTCCCGTTCGCGGGCGGCGCTCTCGACATAGATCCAGAGGATGATGCCGCCGGCCTCGACGGCGCGCTCGAAATGCTCGGCATGGGGCTGCGCCAGCGCTTCGGCGAGCACTTCCTTGAGCGCCAAACCGCCGACCCCGGCCGCGATCACGGCGCCGACCGCCACCACGGCGGGGCCGCCAAACAGGATGGCGATACCCGCGGCGCCGAGCGGGCCGGCGAATTTCAGCTCGCCCACCATCGCGCGCAGCGTGTCGCCGACGGTCTCGGCGAGGCCATGCTCGCTCGCGTCGGCCGCGGGCAGCGACGCATCGAGCGATTGGTGGGAGGCCAGCACGCTGATGTCGCTCCGGGCAAAACCGGCATCGAGCAGCGCCGCGACCGCTTTTTCAAAATGCGCCCGATCGCCCAAGATGCCGACCACCTCGCGGGTCGTCTCGGGCCCGGGCTCCGTTGTCTCGCTCATTGGCGGATTATCCAACTCAGTTGTGGCGCCAGGGCGCCGTGATTGTTAGCCGGATTGTGCCGCATCGAACGGGCGATGCAAAACGATTCGCACGCGCCGAAATGCCCCGGCGCGGCGCTTGCGCCTGTGCTACGGTCGGGCGCCATGGCCGAAGAAGCGAACAGCGCCGCCCTCTCGGGTGGGAGCGAGCCGGCGCCGGCACGCCGTTCGCGGGCAAAAGCGCCGCGCCGGGCGGGCACGGGCGACGGCCTGACGCCGATGTTGGCGCAGTTTCTCGCGATCAAGCGGGACCACGCCGACTGCCTGCTCTTCTATCGCATGGGCGATTTCTACGAGCTCTTTTTCGATGACGCGGTGAAGGCGGCCGAGGCGCTCGCCATCACGCTCACCAAACGCGGCAAGCATGAGGGCCGCGACATTCCGATGTGCGGCGTGCCGGTCCATGCGGCCGACGGCTATCTGGCGCGGCTCATCCGCCAGGGCTTCAGGGTGGCGGTCTGCGAACAGACCGAGGATCCGGCGCAAGCGCGCAAACGCGGCGCCAAATCGGTGGTGCGCCGCGAGGTGGTGCGCCTAGTGACCCCGGGCACGCTGACGGAGGATTCGCTCCTGGACGCGCGCGCCTCCAACTACCTGGTGGCGCTGGCCCGCGCCGAGGGCCAGTACGCGCTGGCCTGGACCGACATGTCGACGGGCGAGTTCTCGGTCATGCCCGTGTCGCCGCGCGCCCTGGCGTCCGAGCTGGCGCGCCTCGACCCCGGCGAGATCGTGCTCTCCGAAGCCGTGCTCGCGACCCCGGATTTGTTCGAGCTGTTCGGCGACCGGCAGGCCGCGCTCTCGCCGCAGCCGGCCGGCTTGTTCGACAGCCAAGCCGGCGAACGTCGCCTGAAGGAGCTTTACGGCGTTGCCGCGCTCGATGCGTTCGGCGCTTTCGGGCGTGCCGAGCTCGCCGCCGCCGGTGCGCTGGTTGAATATATCGGCCTGACCCAAAAGGGAAAACTTCCGCGGCTCGGGCGTCCGCGCCGGCTCGGCGCCGGAGCGACGATGAGCATCGACGCCGCCACCCGGCGCAATTTGGAGCTCACTGAACGGATGAGCGGCGGGCGCGGCGGCAGCCTCCTCGAGGTGATCGACCGCACGGTGACAGGCGCCGGCGCGCGGCGGCTGCTGGCGTGGCTCAGCGCGCCGCTCACCGCGGTTGCGGCGATCAACGAGCGCTTGGAGCAAGTGGCGTTTTTCGTCGACCAGACGGCGGCGCGCGAGTCCTTACGCGCGGCCTTGCGCCGCTGTCCCGACATCGAGCGGGCGCTGTCGCGGCTCACCATCGGGCGTGGCGGGCCGCGCGACTTGGCCGCCGTCCGCGCTGCCTTGGCCGAGGTGCCGGCGGTGCGCGCGGCGCTCGCACCGGCTGCGGACCAGACGGCGGATCTCGCCGCGGCGCCGCCGGGGGTGGTGCGGCTGCTCGGCGCGCTCGGGCAACACCAGGTTCTGGTCGAGCGCTTGAGCCGCGCGCTCGTGCCGAGCCCGGGCCTCTTGGCGCGCGACGGCGGCTTTATCGCGACCGGCTACAACGATGCGCTCGATGAGCTGGTGACGCTGCGCGACGAAAGCCGCCGCCTGACCGCGGGCCTCGAGGCACGCTATCGGGCGAGCACCGGCATCGCCTCGCTCAAAGTGCGCCACAACAACGTGCTCGGCTATTACGTCGAGGTCACGCCGACCCACGCCGACAAAGTGGCCGAGCCGTTCATCCACCGTCAGACCCTGGCCAGCGCGGTCCGCTTCACCACGGTCGAGCTCGGCGAGCTGGAGAGCAAGATCAACTCGGCCGCCGACAAGGCGCTGGCGCTCGAGCTCGCCTTGTTCGACGACCTCGTCGGCGAGGTCGGCGCCAGGGCCGAAGAGATCGCGCAAACCGCGCGCGCCCTGTCCGCGCTCGACGTTGCCGCGGCCCTGGCCGAGATCGCGGTGGAGCGGGACTATTGCCGGCCCGTGGTGGACGACAGTCTGGCCTTCGATATCGTCGCCGGCCGTCACCCGGTGGTCGAGGCCTTGGCGCAACGGCTCGATGGCGAGGTGTTCGTGCCCAACGACAGCGGGCTCGGGGAGCAGGCGCGGATCTGGCTCGTCACCGGGCCCAATATGGCGGGCAAGAGCACCTTTCTGCGGCAGAACGCGCTGATCGCCGTGCTGGCGCAGATCGGCGCCTACGTGCCCGCCGAGCGCGCCCATATCGGGGTGGTCGATCGCCTGTTCAGCCGCGTCGGCGCGGCCGACGATCTGGCGCGCGGGCGCTCGACCTTCATGGTCGAGATGATCGAAACGGCGGCGATCCTGCACCAGGCGGGGACGCGCGCGCTGGTTATTCTGGACGAGATCGGACGCGGCACCGCGACCTTCGACGGCCTTTCGATCGCCTGGGCCACGGTCGAGCGTCTGCACGAACGGAATCGCTGTCGCGCCCTCTTCGCGACTCACTATCACGAACTCACGGCGCTCGGCCACAAGCTGGATGCGCTGGCGTGTTACACCATGCGCGTCAAGGAATGGCAGGGCAAAGTGGTGTTTCTGCACGAGGTTGCGCCGGGTGCCGCGGACCGTTCCTACGGCATCCACGTGGCGCGCCTTGCCGGCTTGCCCGACGACGTGCTGGCCCGCGCCGAGCAGATTCTGGAAATCTTGGAGAAGGGTGAGCAAAGCGGCGTTCTGGCGCGCCTCGCGGACGACCTGCCGCTCTTTGCCGCGCGCGGCGGCACGGCGGGGGTGGGGGTGGCGGGCACCGGGCCGGCGCCCGAGCCGGTTGTCGAGGCGCTCGAGGCGGTCAACGCCGACGAGCTGATACCCCGCGACGCCCTCGATCTTGTCTACCGGCTCAAGGCGCTTGCGCGGCGCAGCTTGGATTAAGGAGCGCCATGGCACTGCTTTTTTTCAGCAAGGTGGATTCGCCGGTCGAGTGGGCCGAGGCCTTGCGTAAAACCATGCCCGAGCTCGAGGTTCGGGTCTGGCCCGAAGTGGGCGAG